>NZ_CP107982.1:8937500-9097500 GCF_036104975.1 Amycolatopsis sp. NBC_00355
GCTGGGCCACTGGCGGGTCGGCCGGTCGCGGGAAGCCGTGCGGTACCTGGAAGAAGCGCTCGTCATCGTCCGCGAGTCCGGCAACCGCGTCACCGAGATCCACGTGCTCAACACACTCGGCCTGGCCTGCCGCGCGCTGGGCCGGTTCGCCGAGGGCATCGGCTATTCGACGGACGCCCTGGCGTTGGCCCGAAAATCGGGCGACCGCACCAGCGAGGGCCTGGTGCTGGTGGTGCTCGGCTGCACCTGCCACGGCATCGGCCGGTACGGCGAAGCGGTCGGCTACCTGACCGAAGCCCTGGAACTCGCGCGGGAGATCGCCGACCGCACGAGCGAGGGCTACGCGCTGGTGAACATCGGCGACTCGCTGGCGGCGCTGGGCCGCTACGACGAGGCCGTCGCGTCGATTTCGGCGGGGCTGGAGCACTTCCGCGCGATGGGCGTGCGCGTCAGCGAGGGGTACGCGCTGGGCATCCTCGGCGACGTCGAGCACGCGCGCGGCCGGTACGCCGAAGCCGAGACGCACCTGGAGCGGGCGCTGGAACTCGCGCAGGAGACCGGCAGCCCGACCAACCGCTGTGTCGCGCTGAAGCACCTGGGTGACGTCCGGCTGGCGCAAGGCCGGCCCGACGAAGCGGCCCAGCACCTCGAAGAGGCACTGGGCATCGCTCGTGAATGCGGGGACCGCGGCGTGGAATCCCGTGTGCTGAACAGTCTCGGCTTCGTCGCGACCGCGCGCGGTCGCGACGACCAGGCGTTGACCTACCACCGCGAAGCCCTTGCGGCGGCGAAGGAAACGGGCTGCCTGCCGGAGCAGGGCCGGGCCCACCGCGGGCTCGGCGACGTCCACTGTGGACTGAGTGACCCGGACGCCGCGCGCGAACACTGGGAACGCGCGTCGGCTTGTTACGCCGCGGAACGCGTCCCCGGCGCGATCCTGGTCCGGGAACGGCTGGCCCGCGTCACGGAGTAGTGGCGCTCTTCGGCGACGAGGTCGCCTTCGAGGCGCTGGGCGTCGCGGTCGTACACGTCCACGCTGCCGGCCAGCCGGTTGTGCGGGTACGGGCGGCTGCGGTACGCGTGGTCGAGGGCCCAGACGAGGAGTCCGGCGGCGACGAGAACGGCGATGATCATGACGCTCCTCCCGGAGTGCGGGTTGCTGTCGCCTTGTAGAACGCGTAATGGAACGTCCCGTATTCCCTTGTGGTGTCGTAAAGATCGGCTACGCCGCGGTCCCAGCCTGCCTTCGTCACGAGGCCGCGCGCGACGGCGTCTTCTTCGACGCCTTCGACCATCGCGATGAAGGTGTCGCGGGTGAACCCGGCGACCAGATCGGGCCGGGACGCGTCGACGTAGACGGTGCGGGGCGCGACGCTGACGCCGTCGAACCCGGCGCCGGCGAGCAGCGGGTAGAGGCGGCGGCCGATGAGCGCGTCACCGCCGGCGTCGGCCTGCAGCCGGACGAGGCAGTCGACGGCGGCTTGGGCGTAGCCGCTGCGCGGGTGGAAGAACGCCGATCCGTGGTCGCCTTCGATCACCGTGATGGTGCCGCCCGGGCGCAGCAGGGTTTTCAGGTGCGCCAACGCTTTCCCGGGTTCGGGAAGGTGTTCGAGCACGAAGCACACGAAGATGTGGTCGAAGGTCTCGTCGACGTCGAACAGGTCGGCCCGCCGCCAGTCGACGTCGTCGCCGACCTTCGCTCTTGCTTGCGCCAGCGACGCTTCCGAGACGTCGATCGCGGTCAGGTGCGCGCCGGGGCTGCGGGCGGCGAGGTGGCCGGTCTGGGCGCCGACGCCGCAGCCGACCTCGAGCACGCGGCTGCCCGCGGGGTAGGCCGTGCCGGCGTGCAGCAGTTCGGCCAGGGTGTCGGCCTGGTCGCCGAGGCGGCGGGCCTCGGGTTCGGCGTATCCGTGCACGTAACTGGTGTCCATATCCCCAGCGTGCTGCCACAATGGCTCGATGGACAGGGCCAAACCGGAGCCGATGGAGGGGACCATAACCGCGGGCTCGGACTTCCTGCAGCTCGACGTCCGGGCCGCGCCGCCGGGCGGCCTCGCGGACTGGCTCGCCGGGCAGCTGCGGGCCGCGGTCGCCGACGGCCGGCTCCCGGTCGGCGGGCGCCTCCCGGCGTCCCGGGTGCTGGCGGCCGAGCTGTGCGTGTCGCGGGGTGTGGTCACCGAGGCGTACCAGCGGCTGATCGACGACGGCCACGCGGCGGGCCGCGGCCGGGCCGGCACGGTCGTCGTGGCGGCGCCGGTGCTCGCGCCCGCGCCGGTGCGGCGGCCGGTGCCCGCGAAGGTCATCACGGCGCTGCCGGGCGCCGACGTCTTCGACGAGGTCCGCGCGACCCCGGCCCGGATCGACCTCACGCCGGGCGTGCCGGACCTGACGGCGTTCCCGCGCGCGGCGTGGCTGCGGGCGGAGCGCGCGGTGCTGGACGAGCTGGAGCCGGCCCACTTCGGCTACGGCGACCCGCGCGGGGCGCCGGCGATGCGGCTGGCGGTGTCGCGCTGGCTGGCGCGCGGCCGCGGCATCCGCGCGGACCCGGGCGAGATCATCGTGGTGTCGGGGGTGGCGCAGGGCCTGACGCTGCTCGGCGAGGTGCTGCGGCAGCGGGGTGTCGACGAGATCGCCGTCGAGGACCCGGGTTCACTCGGCGCGCGGCAGCACCTGCACCACAACGGCCTGGCGACCCCGCCGATCCCGGTCGACGACGACGGCCTGCGCGTCGACGAGCTGCGGGCGAGCGGCGCGCGGGCGGTGCTGGTGACGCCGGCCCACCAGTTCCCGACGGGCGTGGTCCTGGGCGGCGAGCGCCGCCGCGAGCTGATGCGCTGGGCGGGCGAGGGCGGCCTGGTCGTCGAGGACGACTACGACGCCGAGCACCGCTACGACCGCGCGCCGGTGCCCGCAGTCCGGTCGATGCTGCCGGAGGTCTGTTACACGGGCAGCGTCTCGAAGCTGCTGGCCCCGGCCCTGCGCGTCGGGTGGCTGCTCCCGCCGCCGGAGCTGCGCGAGGACCTCGTCGCGGCCAAGCGGTTCGCCGACCTGGGCAACCCGGTGCTGGCCCAGCTGGTGCTGGCCCGGCTGATGGAGACGGGTGAGCTGGAGCGCCAGCTGCGCTCGGTCCGGGCCCGCCACCGCCGCCGTCGCGACGCGATGATCCGCGCCGTGGCGGCAGCGCTCCCGGCCGCGCGGGTGCACGGCGCGGCGGCGGGCCTGCACCTGACGATCACGTTCGGGCCGGGCTTCGACGACGTCGCGCTGGCTTCGGCGGCGCTGGCCGAGGGGGTGAAGGTCCAGCCGTTGTCGTGGCACCGCCAGCGGCCGGGGCGGCCGGGCCTGGTCATGGGCTACGCGGCCCGGACGGCGGGGGAGATCACCGACGGCGTGGCCGTGCTGGGCCGTCTTCTCCGTTAGCGCCGGGTTACCGCGACGTCACTTCGCGGCAACACCTTAAAGAGTCCACAAAGGATATTCACGCCGGTGTGATCATGCTCTCGCAGGCTGTTCGACGCGATGGTTGCCATACGCAAGCAAGTTGCTTAGCCTAGCTAAGGGACTTGCGAGCGGAAGGTTTACACACAGTGGCGAAAAGCCGGACGTATTCGATCGAGGAACTGGGGCCTCGGTACAAGTGGATCGCACTGTCCAACACGACGCTGGGCATGCTGATCGCCACGATCAACTCGTCGATCGTGCTCATCGCGCTGCCCGACATCTTCAAGGGCATCGGGATCAACCCCCTGGAACCCGCCAACACCAGCTACCTGCTGTGGATGATCATGGGCTTCCTCGTGGTCACCGCGGTCCTGGTGGTGAGCTTCGGGCGGCTCGGCGACATGTACGGCCGCGCCCGGATGTACAACCTGGGCTTCGCCGTCTTCACCGTTTCTTCCGTCATGCTGGCCATCACCTGGTTCGACGGTGACGCGGCCGCGCTGTGGCTGATCGGCTGGCGGATCGTGCAGGGCGTCGGCGGGGCCTTCCTGATGGCGAACTCCTCGGCGATCCTCACCGACGCCTTCCCGGCCAACCAGCGCGGCCTCGCGCTCGGCATGAACGGCGTCGCGGCCATCGCGGGCTCGTTCCTCGGCCTGGTCGTCGGCGGCGTGCTGGCGCCGATCGACTGGAACCTGATCTTCCTGGTCTCGGTGCCCTTCGGCGTGATCGGCACGATCTGGGCGTACCTCAAGCTGCACGACACCGGCGTCCGCAAGCACGCGCGGATGGACTGGTGGGGCAACATCACCTTCGCCGTCGGCCTGATCTCGGTGCTGGTCGGCATCACCTACGGCATCCAGCCCTACGGCTCCTCGCCGACCGGCTGGGGCAGCCCGATGGTGCTCTCGTGCCTGATCGGCGGCGTCGCGGTGCTGATCGGCTTCGTGGTCATCGAGACCAAGGTCGACAACCCGCTGTTCCGGCTCTCCCTGTTCAAGATCCGGTCGTTCACCTGGGGCAACATCGCGAACCTGACCGCGTCGCTCGGCCGCGGCGGGCTCCAGTTCATCCTGATCATCTGGCTGCAGGGCATCTGGCTCCCGCAGCACGGCTACACGTTCGAGCAGACGCCGTTGTGGGCGGGCATCTACATGCTGCCGATGACGGTCGGGTTCCTGCTGGCCGCGCCGACGTCGGGCATCCTCGCCGACCGGATCGGCAGCCGGATGCTGGCCTCCACCGGCCTGGCGATCACGGCGCTGACGTTCCTGCTGCTGATCATCCTGCCGGTGAACTTCGACTACTGGGCGTTCGCGGCGATCCTGCTGATCAACGGCATCGGCATGGGCATGTTCTCCTCGCCCAACCGCGCCGAGGTGATGAACAGCCTCCCGGCCGACGCGCGCGGCTCGGGCGCGGGCATGATGACGACCTTCCAGAACGCGGCGATGGTCCTGTCGATCGGCTTCTTCTTCAGCCTGATCATCTCGGGCCTCTCGAGCACCCTCCCGTCGACGATGCACGACGGCCTCCTGGCCCACGGCGTCCCCGAGGCGGCGGCGTCCCAGGTGGCCGGCCTGCCGGCGGTGGCGGTCCTGTTCGCGGCGTTCCTGGGGTACAACCCGATCCAGCAGCTGCTGGGCGGCCAGCTCTCGTCGCTGCCGCCGGACCAGGCCCAGTTCCTGACGGGCCGCAGCTTCTTCCCGAACCTGATCTCGGGCCCGTTCCAGTCGGGCTTGGCGGTGGCGTTCGGTTTCGCGATCGTGGTCTGCCTGATCGGCGCGGTGGCATCGCTGCTGACCAAGGACGCAAAGAAGCCGAAGGGCCAGTCGGTGGGCGAGGAACTGGCCGCAGTGGCCGGCGAGTCGGGCACCGGCCCCAGCGAACTGGTGGCGCCGGCCGTCGAGCGCTGACGGTGGTTCCGGAAGCCGGGTACCGCACCTGCGGTACCCGGCTTCTGTCGTTGAAGGGAACGGATGCCGCGCTACGAAGCCACCAGGTTCTCCCCGCGGACCGAAGCCGACCTGCGTGCCGCGGGCTGGCCCTGGACATCTACGGCCCGGGCATTTCAAGCGCCAGGGAACCTTTCGAGCTGAATCCGCTCCGGCTGGTCAGTGAACTCGAGCGCTTCGCGGAGTGGAGCGTGGAACTCGAGACATCGTTGTTCCCGGTCAGGCTGCTGGATCACGGCCGGTTCCTGCTGGGCATCTCCGAGAAGAGCGAGATCTTCCTCGTGGAAGCCTGGGTGGCCACCTTCGGCATTGGCGACGCGGGACTGGAGAACCTGATACTGGGCGTGCTGCCGAAGACGGTGGCCGAGTGACTCAGGCCACGGCCATGGCGGGCTCGCCGACCTCGGCCGGAAGAGCGGCTTCGGCCTTCTTCGCCCGGCGGCGGGCGATGATCCGGCGTCCGACGTCGATCATCGGCACCTCGACCCAGCGGTAGAGGAGGTCGGCGGCCAGCAGCCCGACGATCGTCACGGCGACCGCGGTGAGCGTGCGGTGCGGCGCGAACTGGGGGATCGCGCCGGCGAGGGCCATCGCGACCACGCCCTGCATGAGGTAGAGCGAGTAGGAGCGCTCGCCGATGAACCGCAGCGGTGCCAGCGACAGCACCCACGCGAGCGGGCCCCCGGCGACCAGCGACGGCACGAGCAGCGCCGCGAGCAGGACGTAGCACGTCCCGGTGATCGAACCGCCCTCGTCGTGCAGGAACGCGGTGATCTCGCCGAACATGGTCTGGACCGCGATCAGCGCGGCGGCGACCACGAGCCCGACGGCCGGGTGGGTGAAGAACCGCAGCGCGGCGAAGCCCTTGCGGTGGTGCAGCACGATCGCCAGCGTGCAGCCGATCAGGATCGGCGAGTACGCGCCCGCGTAGGGCATGAAGGGGATCAGCGCGAGCATGACGGCCACGAGAACCAGCGAGAGGCTCAGCCGCTTGACGAAACCGAGCGCGCCGACGCCGAAGGCGAGCAGCGGCCACACGAGGTAGAACTTCTGCTCGACGCCGAGGGTCCAGGCCTGGCCGAACAGGGTCATCTGGTGGTACTCGCCGACGAAGGCGACGTTCCACGGCAGCGCCGTCACGATCCCGCTGTGCCGCAGGCCCAGGCCGCGGAAGTAGGCGAAGACGACGACCACGCCGATGACGACGTAGTAGACGGGGAGGATGCGGAACGCCCGGCGGATGTAGAACTCGGCCAGGGAAACCCGGCCGTTGCGGGCCTCCTCGCGCAGCGCCAGGGTGGTGATCAGGAAGCCGGAGAGCACGAAGAACAGGTGCACCCCGATCCAGCCGTTGGCCCGCACCCAGCCGGGGCCGCCGTAGTGGAAGACGACCACGAGCACGGCGGCGATGGCACGAACGCCGTCGAGGGCGCCGAATCTTCGGGTGGCCAGGTACTCGTCGTGCGTCATCATCACGTGATCCCCCCACGCTGCACAGCCGACTGAACTCGCCCAATGTAATCGGGCGAAGCTGGCATTCACTCGTTGGGGTGACATTTTGACGGTAAACCGGTCGAGCCAGGCGGGGGCGCGCCGGAATCGTGACTGGGGAGGCTGTGGTGTTCACTATTTCGGTTGGGGCACGGACCCGCGCCTCTTCTCCGGCCAGATCGCCGAGGCGGCGTTCTACGAGTACGCCGTCGGACCGACGACCGCCGCGGCTCACTTCCAGGCGCGGGCGGCGGCCGGTTCGCTCGCGAAGATCACGCTGCCCAGCTGCCGGATCGCCGCTCAGCTGAGCTACGACACCGCGGCCGACCGGCTCACCGAGGTCGTCGACCGCAACGGCGGGCACTGGCGACTCGGACGTCCGGTCGTCGCGGGCACCGAAACCAACCTCATCCGCACGACTCAGGGCAGTGACCCCGGGAACCGGCCGCACTTCTACGACTACGACCCGGTACGAGGCCGGATCCTGCGGTACGTCGCGCCGTTGGGGCAGGGCATCCGCCCGGAAGGCCGGCGGGACAGCGGCGGCAACCCGCTGCCTCCGGACAACCCCACCTGTGATCCGTCGGCACCGTGCGGCAACGTCGTCGCGCGCAAGACGTGCCGCGTCGCGCCTGGCGCGACGTACACCTGCACGGACGTAGGCGTCCGCGCTCTGCCGCTGACGGAGACCACCCCCGACGGCGCGGTCACCCGCCACCAGCACGCGGACGGAACCGAAGCGGCGGTGGGCGGCGGCAACGTCCCGGCCGGTCTGCTCCTGCAGACGGCCGACCCGCGCGACGGCGTCACGAGTTACTCCTACTTCCGCAACGGCGACTTGGCGAAGGTCGTCGACCCGGGCCGCGGCCACGGGCCCCGGTGCGGTCAACTCCGTCACCGGTGTCACGCACACCGCGCAGACGCTCACCGGCTACGACGGCTTCGGCAACCGGACGTGGATGGTCGACGCCGGCGGCAACAAGTACGAGTACGGCTACACGGCGCGCAACGCAACCCGGAAACCCACCCGGGCCCGGCGCTTGCGGGGTGTGTGCGCCGCCACCTCCCGGGGGCCGTTGGTGGCCTCCGCCCCCGCCGCCGGGCATCCAGGCACGGATCGACCAGAACGAGAAGGCCCGCAATGTCGCCGACCCATCCCGGACGGCGCCCAGAACCCGTACTTCGGTGGGGGAGGCGTCCCGTCGGACCTCAACCTGCCGGCGAGCATGGCTGCAGGCCTCCTCGGCGGCCTGCAGGACCTGGTCAACATCTACCAGGGCTTCCTCAACCAGATCCTGGACCCGAAGAACCCGGTGGTCCACGACGTCGACCCGCCGGTCCCGTTCCCGTTGCTGCCGGCTCAGGCTTCGGTCTGGGACGACTGTGGCGGCGGTGTCCTGCGGGACGACTTCAACGGCGGGACCCGGAGAACGGGAAACAGCAGCCGATCAACGTCTGCGGGTTCGACTGCTCCGAGATATCGGAAAACCTGCTCGAATAATTTCCACCATGTGTACGCTGACGGTAAGTATGCTTACGACCCGCGTCTGAGCATGAACGCGATTCCGTGGGGAGACTATGTGCGGAAATGAAGTCTCTTAATGACGGCTTGCGGTGGGGAAGCCCGGGATTCGCGGGGCCGTTCTCATGATTGATTCGAGTTCGATCCTGGAAACACTTTCGGCTCGCGGGGCGGTTGCCTGGGCGCGGATCTCCGTGGGCGTTGACCCTGTGGACGGCTTCGTCCGGCCACCGTTCGTGGTCTGGAGGTACGGCGATCCACCTGCTGGCCTTGGTGATCGGTTGAACGGGGTTGTAGCGGGGTTCGGAGGGTCTTTTGAATGGCGCTTGGACACGGTTGCGCGACATTGGACCCTGGCTCCGAACTTTGTGCGATCGGGCTTGCGGGACGCCGATCCGCAAGACGTCGAGGCATTGACTCGGATCAAGAAAACGTCTCAGCGATCCTGCGTTGCCGCAACCGAAGAACTGGGTGCGCTCATGAAAGAACTCGCCGACGGCGGATGACTGCGTCGACCTACCGGCCCAGTGAAGCGCGCTGGATCTTCACCGGCTTGGCCGGTGCGCCGTCCAGCGGCCCGTTCGGATCGGTCGGGATGATGCCGTCCGCGACCATGTGGTCGATCGCCGACATCCCGCTCACCACGCGCCCCATGACCGAGTAGTTCGCCGGGATGTTCGCGAACGAATGCACGATGAAGAACTCCGACCCGTTGGTCCCCGGGCCCTGGTTCCCCATGGCGATCGTCCCGCGCGGGTACGTCTCCGCGCCCGACACCTCGTCCGGGAACTTGTACCCCGGGCCGCCCTTTTCGACTTCGTAGATGTCGCCGCACTGCAGGACGCCCAGCCGGGCTGAGTTCGACAGCCGCCAGCACTGGGAGTGGTCGTAGAACCGCTGCAAGACCAGGGATGCCATGTTGTGCACCGCGCACGGGGCCGCACCCGCGCGGTCCAAGCGCACCGTCACCGGGCCGTAGTTGAAGCGGAACGTGACGTCCACGGTCCCGCGAGTCAGTGCGAACGGCAACGGACGGACCACCGGACGGGCGGCCGGGTTCGCGGGCGTCGGCGTGAACTGGCACGGGACCACGATCGACGATGCCGAAGCCGGGACGGCCGGGGCCACCAGCAGGGCACCCAGGACACCGACGAGAGCCAAACCCCAGCGCAACTTCATGGGCCGGGAGGTTAGCGGGTCACCAACTACTTGCGCCAGGCCGTGCGGCGCTTGCGGATGTCGAGCACCAGCAGCAGGACCAGGAACGCGGCCAGGCCGACCAGCCAGACGTTCTCGGTGTTGTTCTCGTGGTTGCCCTTGATCATCACGAGCAGGATGACCGCGCTGACCCAGCCGGCGATCCGGGTGCCCTTCGGGAAGGAGCCGTGCCAGCCCCAGGCCGCGGACGGCTCGTCGCGGGGGTCGACCTCGGGCCGCTTCTCGACCGCCTTGCCTGCCACGATGAACTCCCTCAAGACCCATGAACCACGTACCCGGCGATGATCCCACACCTGCGCGTGCGCCGCGGACACGGCCCGCGTGGCTTGCGTCTCCCGGTCACGGGCGATCGCGGCGGGCTTCCGGGCGGCCGGGGCCCGTCCGGCGAGGGAACCTCCGCGTGCGCCGCGGACACGGCCCGCGCGACAATGGCCCGCGATGACTACCTCGCGAAGCGTCCTCGTGCTCGGCTCGACCGGGTCCATCGGAGTGCAGGCCCTCGACGTCGCGGCGCGCAACCCGCACCTGTTCCGGGTGGCCGGGATCGCCGCGGGCGGCGCCGATCCGGCGGCCCTCGCCGCGCAGGCGCTCGCGCACGGCGTCGAGGCCGTCGCCGTGACCAGGGCCACGGCCGCCGAAGACCTGCAGCTCGCGCTGTACGCCGAAGCGCAGAAGCGCGGCTACTCCCAGGGCGACTTCAAGCTCCCGCGGCTCTTCGCGGGCTCGGACGCGGTCACCGAGCTGATCGACGCCGTGAAGGTCGACACCGTCCTCAACGCGCTGCCCGGCTCGCGCGGCCTCGAGCCGACGCTGCGGGCGCTGGCCACCGGCGCCACCCTCGCCTTGGCCAACAAGGAGTCGCTGATCGCCGGCGGGCCGCTCGTGCTCGCCGCGGCCAAGCCCGGGCAGCTCGTGCCCGTCGACTCCGAGCACTCCGCGATCGCGCAGGCCCTGCGCGCCGGTCGGCAGAGCGAGGTCGCCCGGCTCGTGCTCACCGCGTCCGGGGGGCCGTTCCGCGGCCGCAAGCGGGCCGAGCTGGCCGACGTCACCGTCGAGCAGGCCATGGCGCACCCGACCTGGTCGATGGGCCCGTTGATCACCATCAACTCGGCCACCCTGGTCAACAAGGGCCTCGAGCTGATCGAAGCCGCGCTGCTGTTCGACATCGCGCCGGAGAAGATCGACGTCACCGTGCACCCGCAGTCGATCGTGCACTCCATGGTGACTTTCACCGACGGCTCGACGATCGCCCAGGCCAGCCCGCCCGACATGCGGCTGCCGATCGCGCTCGCGCTGCACTGGCCCGACCGGGTGCCCGGCGCCGCCGCCGCGTGCGCCTGGGACAAGGCCGCGACCTGGACTTTCGAGCCGCTGGACAACGAGGCCTTCCCGGCCGTCGAGCTGGCCCGGCACTGCGGCACGGTGGGCGGCTGCCTGCCCGCGGTCTACAACGCCGCGAACGAGGAGCTCGTCGCCGCCTTCCTGGCGCAGAACACCCGCTTCACGTCGATAGTGGACACTGTTTCCGAGGTGGTGGGAGCCGCCGACGAATGGCGTCGCGAACCTCGCGACGTCGAGGACGTTCTCGCGGCCGAGCGCTGGGCTCGCGCCCGGGCCGGTTCGATCATCGAGGGGAAGTAGCGGGTGCTCGCCTACATCATCGGTGTGGTGCTCTTCGCGCTGGGGATCTGCGTCTCCGTCGCGTTGCACGAAGCCGGTCACATGGTCACCGCGAAGGCCTTCGGCATGAAGGTCCGGCGGTACTTCGTGGGCTTCGGGCCCACGGTGTTCTCCTGGCGCCGCGGGGAGACCGAATACGGCCTGAAGTGGATCCCGCTCGGCGGGTTCTGCGACATCGCGGGCATGACGGCGCTCGACGAGGTCACGCCGGACGAGGCGCCGCGCGCGATGTGGCGGTTCAAGACCTGGAAGCGCACCGTCGTGATGAGCGCCGGGTCGATCACGCACTTCATCCTCGGCTTCGTGGTGCTCTACCTGATGGCCGTCACGATGGGCCTGCCGAACCTGACCCCCGCCGACCCCTCGCCGGTGCTGGCGACGACGTCCTGCGCGCGGTCGGCGACGACCGAGGAGCAGGCCAAGGACACCAGCTGCCCGCCGGGCGCCCTGACGCCGGCGAAGACCGCGGGCCTTCAGGCCGGGGACAAGGTCCTCTCGGTCGGCGGCAAGCCGGTGGCGAGTTGGACGGAGATGCTCGCGGCCGTGCAGGCCACCAGCGGCCCGACCGAGTTCGACGTGGTCCGCAACGGGCAGAACCTCTCGCTCGTCGTCGACGTGCCGAAGGTGCAGCGGTGGAGCAGCGCGGGCGTCCGTGAGGTCGGCATGATCGGCGCGTCGCCGGTGACACCCGCGATCACCACGCAGTACGGCCCGGTCGCCGCGGTCGGCGCCACCTTCAGCTTCACCGGCACGATGTTCGCCGAGACGGCGCAGCGGCTCGTGCAGTTCCCCGAGCGCATCCCCGCCGTGGTCTCCGCGATCTTCGGCGGCGAACGGGACCCGAACACCCCGGTCAGCGTCGTCGGCGCGAGCCGGATCGGCGGCGAGGCGGTCGAGCAGGGCATCTGGGTGCTGTTCTTCTTCCTGCTGGCCAGCCTGAACTTCTTCATCGGCGTGTTCAACCTGCTGCCGCTGCTCCCGCTCGACGGCGGGCACATCGCGGTGGTCTGGTACGAGCGGGTCCGCGACTGGATCCGCGGCCTGCGGGGCAAGGCGGCCGGTGGTCCGGTGGACTACACGAAGCTGTCCGGGCTCACGATGGTCCTGGTGCTCATCGGCGGTGCGGTGACCCTACTCACGGTGACGGCCGACATCGTCAATCCGATTCGCTTGCAGTAACGCCACGCCACGGAGGGGTTCCGGCTCCTCCGTGGCGTTCGGCACACGCCGTAATACTGCTCACCGTGACGGCTGACTTGGTGTAGGGCGCCCACTCGGGGTAGGTACGCTGGAAGTCGTGACCGTCGCACTCGGTATGCCCGCCCTGCCCCCGCCCGTCCTCTCCGAGCGCCGCAAGACCCGCCAGCTCCAGGTGGGCTCGGTCGGTGTCGGGAGCGACTTCCCGATCTCCGTCCAGTCGATGACGACGACGCTCACCTCCGACGTCAACGCGACCCTGCAGCAGATCGCCGAGCTCACGGCGGCGGGGTGCGACATCGTCCGCGTCGCCTGCCCCTCGGCCGACGACGCCGAGGCGCTGCCCGCGATCGCGAAGAAGTCGCAGATCCCGGTGATCGCCGACATCCACTTCCAGCCGAAGTACGTCTTCGCCGCGATCGAGGCCGGCTGCGCCGCGGTCCGCGTGAACCCGGGCAACATCCGGAAGTTCGACGACCAGGTCAAGGAGATCGCGCACGCCGCGAAGGACCACGGCACGCCGATCCGGATCGGCGTCAACGCCGGCTCGCTCGACAAGCGGATCATGGACAAGTACGGCAAGGCGACCCCGGAAGCGCTGGCCGAGTCGGCGCTGTGGGAGGCGTCGCTGTTCGCCGAGCACGACTTCCACGACATCAAGATCTCGGTCAAGCACAACGACCCGGTGGTCATGGTCCGCGCCTACGAGCTGCTCGCCGAGCAGTGCGACTACCCGCTGCACCTCGGCGTCACCGAGGCCGGCCCGGCGTTCCAGGGCACCATCAAGTCGGCCGTCGCGTTCGGCGCGCTGCTGCGGCAGGGGATCGGCGACACGATCCGGGTGTCGCTGTCCGCGCCGCCGGTCGAAGAGGTCAAGGTCGGCATCCAGATCCTGCAGTCGCTGAACCTCAAGCAGCGCAAGCTGGAGATCGTGTCGTGCCCCTCGTGCGGGCGCGCGCAGGTCGACGTCTACACGCTCGCCGAGCAGGTCACCGCCGGGCTCGAGGGCATGGAGATCCCGCTGCGGGTGGCCGTCATGGGCTGCGTCGTCAACGGCCCGGGCGAGGCCCGCGAGGCCGACCTCGGCGTCGCGTCGGGCAACGGCAAGGGCCAGATCTTCGTCAAGGGCGAGGTCATCAAGACGGTGCCGGAGCACGCGATCGTCGAGACCCTGATCGAGGAGGCCATGCGCATCGCCGAAGAGGCGGGCGAAGGCCTCGGCGAGGGCGCGCCGGTCGTCACCGCCGGCTGAGGGCGCTCACCCTTGCAGGTGGTGCTGGGCGGCGTCGCGGATCTGCAGCCGGACGTTCTCCAGCGCGGCCGCGACTTCGTCGATCTGCTGTGACGCGAGCTGGATCGAGCCCTGGATCGCGGTCGCGCTCGACGTCTCCCCGAGTAGGCCCATGACCTGGGCCTGCAGGTCTTCGAGGTCGCTCTTCGTCGCGAGCGCGATGCCGGTGGGCACTTGGTCGGCGAGCAGCTCCAGCTGCTGCGCCTGCTCCTGGATCGTCATCGGTGGTTCCTTCCGCGGTGGGGACGCACCTTCCGTGTTAGCAGAAACCGGAACTGTCGGTGGTGACGTTTACGCTGGCATTCGTGAGCGTGGGCTGGGCCGTCGGCGAGCCGCACCCGGCGGTGCGGCCCCTGGTCACGCGCTACATCGGGTACGCGCAGGACGATGTGACGCTGGCCGTGCACCGCGGGCTGCCGTCCCGGTACGTGACGCTCGTCATCAGCCTGGCCGGGCCGGTCCGGATGGCCGGGCACTCCCTGCAGGCCCTGGTCGGCGGGCTGCACACGAGCGCGGTGCTGATCGAGCAGGACCGCATTCAGGAAGGCCTCCAGCTCGAGCTCGACCCGCTGGGCGTGCGCACGCTGCTCGGCGTGACCGCGGCCGAGCTGAGCGGTGACGTCGTGGACCTGGCCGAGTTCGGCCTCGGCGACCTGTCGGAGCGGCTGCGGGAGCGGCCGACGTGGCCCGAGCGGTTCTCCCTGCTCGACGACGTCCTGGCGGCGCGGGCGGTGGACCCGCGGCGGCCGCCTCCCGAGCTGGGGGAGGCGTGGCGCCGGATGCGCGGCGCCGACGGGCAGGTGCGTGTCGCGGACCTCGCCGGCGAGGTCGGCTGGAGCCGGCGGCACCTGGGCGAGCGCTTCCGGGCGGAGCTGGGCCTGGCGCCGAAGCAGGCGGCGCGCGTGCTGCGGTTCGAGCGAGCCGGGAGGCTGTTGCGTGATGGCCACTGCGACCTGGCCGCGCTCGCCGTCGAGTGCGGCTTCTACGACCAGGCGCACCTGAGCAACGAGTGGCGGGCGCTGGCCGGGTGCACCCCGGGCACGTGGATCGCCGAGGAGCTCCCGTTCCTCCAAGACGGGGAGGTCGCCGCCGGGCAAAACTCACCGGTATGACTCCTGCACCGAACGTCTGGCCGGCCCTGCGTTACGACGACGCCCCGGCCGCGGTCCGTTTCCTCGTCGACGTCCTGGGCTTCACCGAGACGCTGGTGGTCCCCGACGGCGACCTCGTCGCCCACGCCGAGCTGCGCTGGCCCGAAGGCGGCGCCGTGATGCTGGGCAGCGTCCGGCCGCCCGACGGCGTCCACGACGCGATGAAGCCCGGCACCGGCGCGGTGTACGTCGTGTCGGACCACGTGGACGACGTCCACGCGAAGGCGAAGGCCGCCGGCGCCGAGATCACGGCCGAGCTGACCGACACGGACTACGGCTCGCACACGTTCAGCCTGCGCGACCCGGAGGGCAACGCCTGGACGTTCGGCACCTACCGCGGCGCACCCTGACCGACCCCGGTGGCGAGGGGATCGGGCGCGCCGTGACCGACCCGGTGGCGGCGCGACCGCCCGGGTCGACGGCGGACGGCTGCCCGGGTGCCTCGCTTCGGCCGGTTCCGCGCTCGCGGCAGGCCATGGCCGGGTCGAATCCTCGGTTCGCACCGGCAAAAGTTGCCGCTGCCGGAAGCGACGGCCTGCCCGGGTGGCTCGCCACCTTCGCCGCCGAGTGTCGGCGCCGGCAAACCACCCGTGCGCCCGCGGCGGTCGGCTGAACCCGGCCGCGCTCGTGACGGTCGGCTGAATCCCCTGGCCCCGCCATGGCGGCCTGGCCGAACCCGGCCGCGCCCACGGCGGCCGGTCGAACCCGGCCCACCGGGCCCGATCCGCGGCGGGGCGATTGGGGCGCTTTGGCCGCGCCTGTGGTAGTCGGTTGACCCGGCCTACCGGGCCTGGATCTGCGGCGGGCCGGTCGGGCGCGGCTGCTTCGGCCGCCCCCGCGGCGGCCGATCGAACCCGGCCTACCGGGCCTAACCCGCAGCGCGCCGATCGGGCGCGGCCGCGCTGGCCGCGCCCGCACCCCACCGCCTACTGGACGGGCCGCTCGAAGGTGACCAGCAGGCCTTCCACCCCGCCGGGGCCGACCCGGCCCTTGACCTCGGCCGACGTGATGGCCTTGAGCTGCCACCCGTCCGCGGCGTGGTCGTTGAGCAGCTTCTCGAGTTTGTCCCCGGACATCTTGCCGCCCAGGAGCTTCTCGCGGACCTCGACGACCTTGTACGCGTAGCGCTGCATGTCTTCGATTCTGCCCGGTTCGCCGGACACCGGCTGTTCATCTGAGCGTGTCGGGAGGCTCGCGTTCCGTTTCGGCTGTTCATCTGGCACCCTGGACCCCGTGTTGCGGCTTGCAGGTGCACGGCTGCTCGATGATCGGGACTATCCGGCGGTCCGTGCCGCGCTCGCCGCCGACCCGGTGGGCAGCTGCATGGTCAGTGCCAGGGTGGAGGCCGCGGGCCTCGATCCCTGGCGGCTCGGTGGCGAGCTCTGGGCGGCCGACGCCCGCCCGGTCCGCGCCGGGCGGCTCCAAGGGCTGTGCTTCTCCGGCCCCAACCTGATCCCCCTGCGCGGCAACGCGCCCGCGTTGCGCTCCTTCGCCGATCGCGCGCTGCGCCGGCAGCGGACGTGCTCGTCGCTGGTCGGCCCGGCCGAGCAGGTGCTCGGGTTGTGGGACGAACTCTCCGACGAGTGGGGTCCGGCCCGCGAAGTGCGCGACGACCAGCCGTTGATGGCGCTCGACACGCTGCCGATCATCAAGGCGGACCCGGCGGTCCGGCCGGTCCGTCCGGACGAGCTCGAGCGCTACCTGCCCGCGGCCGTCGCGATGTTCATCGAAGAGGTCGGCGTCGACCCGCGCAGCGGTGACGGCGGCGCCAGCTACCGCGCCCGCGTCACCGAACTGATCGCCGCCGGGCGCGCGTTCGCCCGGTTCGAGCACGGCGAGGTCGTGTTCAAGGCGGAGATCGGCGCGATGTCGGCGTCCGTCGGCCAGATCCAGGGCGTCTGGGTGCACCCCGACCGCCGCGGCGGCGGTCTCGGCACCGCGGGCACGGCCGCCGTGGTGAACCGGCTCGTCCGCGGCCTCGGCCGCACCGCGAGCCTCTACGTCAACGGCTACAACAAACCCGCCCTCGCGGCCTACCGCAAGATCGGCTTCCAGCAGGTCGGCCAGTACGCGACGGTGCTGTTCTAGCACTCTTCCGTGGCGGCGTTTCACCCCCGCCGCGCGCCCCTGACCAGGGCATCATCCCGCCATGAGTGCACGTCGAAGCGGTGCCGCCCTCGCGGTGCTGCTGCTCGCCGCCTCGACCGCGGCCGGCTGTTCGGGCGGCGGCCCCGAGGACGCCCTCTCCGCGTTCCTGGACGCCGTCGCGTCCGGGGACATCGCCGCCGCCGCGGCCAACACCGACTCGCCGGACGCGGCGAAGACCGTGCTGACGCAGGTCCGCGGCGCTCTCGACCCGGAGTCCCTGGACGTCGAGGACGAAGAGGTGAAGGAGCCGGCGGACGGCGACACCGTCACGGCCGGCTACCAGCTCACCTGGCACCTCCCGCACGGGCGCACCTGGTCCTACCGCGCCGACGCCCAGCTGCGCGCGGCCGAGAACGGCTGGCAGGTGCACTGGCAGCCGACGGTCGTGCACCCGCAGCTCGCGGTCGGCCAGACCCTCGGCGTGCTGCCGCAGCTGCCGGAGATGGCGCCGGTCCTCGACCGCGACGGCGTGCCGCTGATGCGCCCGCAGACCGTGATCGGCGTGGTCGTCGACCCGGCGAAGACCGGCGACGCGGGCGCGGTGGCCAAGTCGCTCGCCGCCGCGCTGCACCGGTACGAGCCGTCGGTGACGGGCCGCTCGCTGCTGGACGGCATGGGCAAGACCAAACCCGGCGCCACGTTCCCGGTGATCACCCTGCGCGCCGGCGACTACCAGCGGGTCAAGCCGGTGATCTACGACCTGCCCGGCGTCCGGTTCGCCGCCCAGGAACGGCTGCTGCCGGTGACGCGCGGGTCCGGGACGCAGGTGCTGCCGGCCATCCGCGCGCTGGTCGAGCAGGACCTGGCCGGGGCGGCGGGCTGGCGGATCGTCACCCAGGACGTCACCGGCGGCGAGGTGTCCGAGCTGCAGGCCGAACCGCCGAAGCCCGGGCCCGCGATCACCAGCACGCTCAGCGCGCGGATCCAGGACGCCGCCGAGAAGGCCCTCGCGCCGGCCGAATACCCGGCCGCGCTGGTGGCCATCCAGCCATCGAGCGGCGACATCCTGGCCGTGGCGCAGAACGAGGCGGCCGACGCCGAAGGTTCGCTGGCGCTGGCCGGGCGGTTCCCGCCGGGTTCGACGTTCAAGATCGTCACCGCGGCGGCCGCCCTGGCGGACGGCGACGTCGAGGCCGACAGCCCGGTCGACTGCCCCGGCACCACGACGATCGAGAACCGCGTCGTGCCGAACGAAGGCCGCTTCGACCTGGGCCGGGTCTCGTTGAAGACGGCGTTCGCGAAGTCGTGCAACACCACCTTCGCCCGGCTCGCGGCCGGGCTGCCGGGGGCGGCGCTGACCGACACGGCCAAGTCGTTCGGCATCGGCGCGGACTTCGTCGTCCCGGGCCTGACCACGGTCACCGGCGCGGTCCCGGCCACCGACTCCGCCGTCCAGCGCGCGGAAAACGGCTTCGGCCAGGGGACGGTGGTGACCAGCCCGTTCGGGATGGCCCTGGTCGCGGCGACCGTGCAGGCCGGGAAGGTGCCGACGCCGTCGCTGGTGAAGGGGCGCCCGGCGACCGTGCAGGGCACCGGCGACGCGCCGTCGGACGACGTGCTCGGGGCGCTGCGCGGGATGATGCGCGAGGTCGTCACGTCGGGGACCGCGACCGGGCTGCGGGACATCCCCGACGTCGCCGGCAAGACCGGCACGGCCCAGTTCGGCGACGGCTCCCGCTCCCACGGCTGGTTCGTCGGCTACCGCGGCGACCTGGCGTTCGCGGTGCTGCTGACCGAGGCGGGCTCCTCCAAACCGGCGGTTCAGGCCGCACACCGGTTCCTGGCGGCGATCGGCTGAGCGGTGCGTCGTAAGGTGGAGGCATGTCCGTTCGTGCCCCGCTGGTGCCCGGCGTCCAGACGCCGCGCCGTGACGTCCCCAGTTCCATCGCCCGTCCCGAGTACGTGGACAAGCCGGCGCCGAAGCGGGACACCGGCAACGGCGTGCGCACGCCCGAGGTGATCGAGGCGATGCGCGTCGCGAGCCGGATCGCGGCGCAGGCCCTGGAGGAGGGCGGCAAGGCCGTCAAGCCGGGCGCGACCACCGACGACATCGACAAGGTCGTCCACGAGTACCTGCTCGACCACCACGCCTACCCGTCGACGCTGGGCTACCGCGGCTTCCCGAAGTCGTGCTGCACCTCGCTCAACGAGGTCATCTGCCACGGCATCCCGGACTCGACGGTGCTCGAGGACGGCGACATCTGCAACATCGACGTCACCGCCTTCATCGGCGGCGTGCACGGCGACACGAACGCGACGTTCCTGGCGGGTGACGTCTCCGAGGAGGTCCGCCTGCTGGTGGAGCGCACCCGCGAGGCGACGCTGCGCTCGATCAAGGCGGTCCGCCCGGGCCGCCGGCTGAACGTGATCGGCCGCGTCATCGAGGCGTACGCCAAGCGCTTCGGTTACGGCGTGGTCCGCGACTTCACCGGCCACGGCGTCGGCCCGTCGTTCCACACCGCGCCGACCGTGCTGCACTACGAGGAGCCGACGGTGGAGACGGTGATCGAGGAGGGCATGACCTTCACGATCGAGCCGATGATCACCCTCGGCACCATCGACTACGACATCTGGTCCGACGACTGGACCGTCACCACGAAGGACAAGAAGTGGACGGCCCAGTTCGAGCACACCCTCGTGGTGACCGCCGACGGCGCCGAGATCCTGACCCTGCCGTAGCCCTCGTGAGTGTTCAGGGCGGTTCTAACCGCCCTGAACACTCACGAGCCGTGGCTCAGTGGCTGGTTGCCTTTTGGTAGCAGCGCACCGAAAGCGGCACGAACACCGCCAGCAGCACCGCGATCCACAGCACCGACGCCAGCACCGCGTGCTGCATCGGCCAGACGTCGTGCGGGGGCAGGGCCGCGCTCGTGTTGCCGAACAGGTTCCGGGACGCCTGCGTGATCGCCGAGATCGGGTTCCAGTCGGCGATCACCCGCAGAGGGGTCGGCAGCCGGCCGCTGTCGACGAACGTGTTGGCCAGGAACGTCAGCGGGAAGATCGCGATGCTCGAGACGTTGTTGAACACCTCGGGTTTGCGCACGGCCAGCCCGATCGTCCCCATCACCCACGAGAGCGCGTAGGCGAAGGCGAGCAGCAGGAGCACGCCACCCAGCGCCTCGAGGACGCCGGTGTGGATCCGCCAGCCGACCAGCAGCCCGACCAGGCCCATGATCAGCAGGCTCGTCACGTTGAGGATCAGGTCGGCGGTGGTCCGCCCGATCAGCACCGCGGCGGGGGACATCGGCAGCGAGCGGAACCGGTCGATGATCCCCTTCTGCAGGTCGTCGGTCAGGCCGTAGCCGGTGACGATGCTGCCCATCGCCACCGCGAGCGTGAAGATCCCCGGCAGCATGAACTCGCGGTAGGAAAGGCCGGGGATGTCGATCACGCTGCCGAACACGTAGCCGAAGAGCAGCACGAACATCACCGGCAGGAACACGATGGACCCGAGCAGGTCCAGCGACCGGAAGATCTTGATCGAGTTCCGCTTGGCGACGGTGACGCCGTCGGTCACGGCCAGCTGCACCGCGTTCATCACACGGCCTCCTTCGCGGGTTCGGTCACGTCGTGACCGGTGAGGGTGAGGAAAACGTCGTCGAGGGTGGGACGCCGGAGGCCGACGTCGCGGACGTCGACGCCGTCGGCGGCCAGCAGGGCCAGCGCTTCGGTAAGCGCTTTCGCGCCGTGGGTCACGGGCACGGTGAGCCGGAACCCGTCGGACTGCGGTTCGCCGCCGCCCAGCCCGGCCAGCGTCGCCCGCGCGAGGGTGACGTCGTCGTGGGTGCCGACGGTGAGCTCGATCCGCTCGCCGCCGACGAGGTCCTTGAGCTCGTCGGCGGTACCGCGGGCGATCACCCGGCCGTGGTCGACGACGGCGATGCTGTCGGCGAGCCGGTCGGCCTCTTCGAGGTACTGCGTGGTGAGCAGCAGTGTCGTACCGCCCGAGACCAGCTCGGTGATGACGTCCCACAGGTCCGTGCGGGCGCGCGGGTCGAGCCCGGTCGTGGGCTCGTCGAGGAACAGCACCGGCGGGTTGGCCACCAGCGCGCCGGCCAGGTCGAGCCGGCGCCGCATGCCGCCCGAGTAGCCCTTCACCGGCCGGTCGGCGGCGTCTTCGAGGTCGAACCGGGCCAGCAGTTCCCGGCCGCGGGCCTTCGCGCGCTTGGTGCCGAGGTGGTAGAGCCGCCCGACCATTTCGAGGTTCTCCGCCCCGGTCAGCTCCAGGTCGACGGCGGCGTACTGCCCGGACGCGCCGATGTGCGACCGCAGCTCGTGCGCGTCCCGCACGACGTCGAACCCGGCGACGGTGGCGTATCCGGCGTCCGGCTTCTGCAACGTCGTGAGGATCTGGACGGTGGTGGTCTTCCCCGCGCCGTTCGGCCCGAGCACGCCGAGCACGGTGCCTTCCGGCACCCGCAGCGACATGCCGTCGAGCGCGGTCACGCCGCCGTACTTCTTGACGAGTCCCTCGGCCACGATGGCGTCTGGCATCGGATTCCCCTTCTGTGTCAACGAGTTCAGGACCGGCGGACGACGATGTCGCCGGTGTAGGAGCGGGCGCGGACCTCGACGGTCTCGTCGGTCTGCCCGGGGCCGTCGGCCGCGGCGAGCGAGTTGTGCACGCTGCCGATGAGCGAGTTGAGGACCAGCCACGCGGCACTGCCCTCGCGGACGCCGACCTCGATCTCGCCGACGGCGGTTTCGAGCACGACGGTGTCGCGGACGACCTCGCCGATCCGGACGTCCCCGGCCGCGGTCTTGGCGTTGACGGCGGTGTGCGCGACGTCGACGAAGATGTCGCCGTTGGCCGAGCTGACCCGCAGGTCGCCGGTCACCGTGCCGACCCGGGTCTCGCCGCTGGAGTTCTTCAGCGCGGCCGAGCCGTCGATCTCGCGGAGCCGGATGTCCCCGGAGCCGGTGCTCACCTCGGCGTGCCCGCTGGCGTGGCCGACCGTGACGTCGCCGACCGCGGTGGTGGCTTCGAGCCGGGTCGTCTCGTCGAGGTCGATGGTGCCCATCGACGTCTTGAACCGGCACTCGCCGAGCGCCCCGGTCGCCCGGAAGTCGCCCATCGCGGTGGTGCCGCGGATGCCGGACCCGGCGGGCAGCTCCACGACGACGATCAGCGAGCCACCCTTCCCGAAGAGCTTCGTGTGGTACTTCGGGCCCTTGACCAGCAGGGCGTTGCCGGTGAATTCGATCTGGGTCTTCTCGGCGGCGGACACGTCGTCGCGGTCGTGCGGGTCGGCCGGGGTGACCTCGACGACGGTGTCGGCGCGGTCGCTCGCGACGATCCGGACGTCGGCGATGCTGGCGTCGATCGTGGCCGTGATCGGCTCGGGGGTGGCGAAAATCGGCATGGCTGTGCCCTCCAGGGGTGCGTTCGGGGCGTCTCCGCAGGTCGGAGACGTGTCGGGAAAGAGCGGTGGTTACCGGACCCAGCCGGTGTAGTTGTCGCCGACGGACGACCCGCGGCGCTTGCCGGCCTTGGCGGGGCCGAGTGCCGCATTCGCGGCCCGGACCAGCCAGGCGTTGGTGGAGAGCCGGTCCCGGCTCGCCGCCTCCTCGACCCGCTGCTTGAGCTGCTCGGGCAGCCGCAGGTTGATCCGGGAGACGGTGCCGTCGTCGGTCTCCGGCGGGGGCGGCGGTGCCTGCTGGGGCTCCGGCTCGGGAGCCGTGGGCAGCGAGACGGCGAACTCGGCGTCACGGCGGCGAAGGCGTACTTCGACCGAGCCGGGCGCGAGGTCGCGGGTGATCTCGTCGGCCGCCGCCGACAGGGCGTCGAGCAGGGTGAGCCGGATCGCCGACTCGAGCGGCGAGGTGAGCCGCTCGGCGAGGGCGACGGCTTCTTCGCCCGCCGCTTCGGCGGCGACCGCGAGCTCCCGGCGGAGTTCGTCCACGAAGGGCGTCAGGTCCATGGCACAACTATGGCGCCATCGTGGCACCACGACAACCCTGAATTGGCACCCTTAGGGGTCAAGCGTGGTGCCAAAATTGCTGAAAGCCCAGCTCAGGCCGGTTCGATGCGGGACAGCAGCTCGTCCAGGAAGCCGCAGGCTTCGGCGGCAGCACGGTCCGCGTCCCGGTCGGCGATGGCGTCGGCGAGGCCTTCGTGGCCGATCTCGGGCAGGTGGCCGGCACCTGGCGTGATGCTGGAAGTCGCCGCGACGCTCGCCGTGATGACCTCGGTCAGCCCGCGGTACAGCTCGGTGAGCAGCCGGTTGTGGCCGCTGCGGACGACGGTGCAGTGGAACTCGGCGTCGGTGCGCGCGAAGTCCTGCCAGCGCCCTTCGTTCAGCTCGACCGCGCGGCGCGCCAGCAGGGCGCGCAGCTCCGCGACGTCCTCGTCGGTCCGCTCGGCCGCGGCGAGCCGGGCACCCTCGACCTCGAGGGTGCGCCGGACCTGCAGCACCTCGCGCAGCTCGTCACCGCAGAGCCGGCGGATCGCGCCGGAGACCTCGCTGGTCGCGCGCACGTAGGTGCCGTCGCCCTGGCGGACCTCGAAGATGCCGGTGTGCGCGAGCGCGCGCACGGCCTCGCGGATGGTGTTGCGGCCGACGCCGAGCTGCTCGCCCAGCTCGGGCTCGGTGGGAATGCGCTCGCCGATCGGCCATTCGCCCTGCGTGACCGCGGTCCGCAGCTGCTCGATGACCTGATCGACCAAGCCTGTCCGCCGGGTGGTGGCCAGAGGCACAGGAATTATCCCTTCATCCAATCATCCTACGTATGCGATAGTAGCTCGTATGTCCGTCGAATCCCGTGAATCAGCACTCGAACCCGAACTGGACGGCGCGATCGAGACGCGCACGCCCGGTGTGGTCGCCGGCGGCGCGCTCCTCGCGGTCGCCGTGGTGCTGACGGCGCTCAACCTGCGCCCGGCCATCACCGGGGTCGGCCCGATGCTCGCCGAAATGCGCGCCGGCCTGGGCGCGTCCGTGCTCTGGGCGGGCGTGCTGACGACGTTGCCGACCCTCTGCTTCGCCGGCGCAGGGCTCGCCGCGCCGCTGCTCGCCCGCCGCGCCGGGATCGGCACCGCCATCGCGGTCGCGCTGACCGCGATCGCCGCCGGGCTCGTGCTGCGCGTGCTCGACGGCCCGTACGTCGTGCTCGGCGGGACGCTCGTCGCGACCGCCGGGATCGCCCTGATCAACGTGCTCATCCCGGTCGTCATCAAGGGCTCCTTCCCGGCTCGCATCGGCCTGATGACCGGCGTCTACACCGCCGCTCTGCAGGGCGGCGGCGCGCTCGGATCGGCCGTGACACCACAGCTGGGTGACGCCTTCGGCGGCTGGCGCCCGGCGCTGGGCAGCTGGGCGGTGGTGGCCGTCGTCGCGCTCGCCGCGTGGATTCTCGCAGCCCGCGGCACCGGCCGGGCACCGCGGCACACCGAGGCCGCCGGGAGCGGTCGCTCGCTGCTGCGCAACCGGCTGGCCTGGATCGTCACGATCTTCTTCGGCCTGCAGGCCTTCTACGCCTACGCGGCGATGGGCTGGTTCCCGCAGGTGCTGATGGACGCGGGCGTGTCGCGCGACCAGGCGGGTCTGCTGTTCGGGCTGGTCTCCCTCATCGCGGTGCCGATCAGCCTGGTCGTGGCGCCGATGGCCGCCCGGCAGCGTGGCCAGGGCGCGTGGATCGTGACGTTGGGCGTGTTCGGCGTGGCCGGGACGGCCGGGCTGATGCTCGCCCCGGCGTGGTCGCCGCTGCTGTGGAGCCTGCTGATCGGCCTCGGGATGAGCGTCTTCTCGCTCGCCCTGACAGTGATCGCGTTGCGCGCGAAGACCGGCGCCGACACCGCGCGGCTGTCCGGGATGGCGCAAGGCTTCGGGTACCTGTTCGCCGCGCTCGGCCCGTTCCTGTTCGGCCTGCTGCACGACGCCGCGGGCGGCTGGACGGTCCCGCTGGCGATGCTGCTCGGCCTGCTCGTGGTCCAGATGGGCTTCGGGGCGCTCGCCGGGCGCCACCGGTTCGTCTGATTCTTAACAGTTAATACCGTTCGCGGCCGTTCGGCGGCTTAAGATCGGCCGATGGCGGTTCCGTCGCCGGCCCTCGGGACGTTGCTGCGCACCGGCCCGTTCGACGCGGCCCTGCGCGCGGCGATCCGTGCCCGCGGCCTGAGCCTCGACCGCCTGCGCGAACACCTGCACGCCCGCGGCGTCTCGGTCACGACGGCGACGTTGAGCTACTGGCAGTCCGGCCGCAGCCGACCGCAGCGGCGGGACTCGGTGCGCGGCGTGCGGCAGCTCGAAGTCGTCCTCGACGTGCCGCCGGGCTCGCTCGTCGCGCTGCTCGGCTCGCCGCGCGCACGCCGGTCCACGGCCGCCGAGATGGGCCGGTTCTGGCCGGACGGCGGGCGCATCGACGCCGCGGTGTCCGATGTGGACACCCGCTGGGACGAGCGGCTGACCCGGATCAGCCAGCACGACGTCGTGACGGTCGGCCCGGATCGCGAGGAGCTGGAGTTCCATTCGCGGCAGGTGCTGCGCGCCGAGGCGGACGGCCCGGACCGCTGGGTCGTCATCCTGCACCTCGACGAGCACGACCGGCCGCTGCCGGAGGTGCGTTCCCTGCGTGGCTGCCAGGCCGGGCGCAGCGTGCACAAGCCGGAGGACGGCCTGCTCGTCGTCGAACTGCTCTTCGGCCGGCCGCTCGTCCGCGGCGAAACGGTGATCACCGAGCACACGCTCGTGAATCGCGCGCCGCATCCACTGGCGACGAACTACGAACGCAAGTTCCGGCTGCCGGTCCGCGAATACGTGCTCGAAATCCGCTTCGACCCGGCGGCGGTACCCGCGGTGTGCCGCCGGGTCGTGGAACACGACGGCCAGCCGGCCGAATACACCGACGTCGTCCCGGAATCCGGTGCGGTCCACGGCGTCGCGCTCACTTTCGGGCCCGGCCGTTACGGTTTCGATTGGGAATGGGACGCCAGTTAACTGTTAAGGCCCTGCGGATCTTCAATTCGGTGTTCTCCGGGATCTACCGTCGGCGAACCGAATCCCGATCCGAGGAGAACCTCATGCGCAGACTGGTTTCCGTCGCGGGTGTCGCCGCGCTCGCCGCATTGGGACTGGGCTTCCAGCCCGCTCAAGCCGCGCCACCGGCACCGCCGGCCCATCCGCAGGCCGAGGTCGACGGCGTCGCGGCCGCGTTCGGGCTGTCCGCGGACCAGGCCCGGACCCGCCTCGCCGCCCAGGACGACGCCCACCGCCTGGCCGCCGCGCTGCCGGCCGCCGTCCGGCAGCAGTCGGCGGGGGAGTGGTTCGACGCGGCCGCCGGGAAGCTGACTGTCGCCGTCACGACCCGGACCGCCGCGGACCAGGCCCGCGCGGCCGGGGCCGCCGCCCAGGTCGTCACCCGGAGCCAGGCCGAACTGGACCGCACCGACGCGGCCGTCCGCGCGCTGGTCGGCCAGGGCGTGCCCGGCGTCTACGGCTGGGGTGTCGACGTCCGGAACAACGAGGTCGGCGTCTCGGTCGACCGGACGAAGAAGACCGCCGCGACGGAGAGTTTCCTGTCCGGTGCCAAGGAACTCGGCGTCCGGATCACCGAGACGACGACGTCGCCGAAGCAGCAGTCGGGCACGATCCAGACCGGCAACCCGTGGTGGCCGGGCAGCGAATCGAACTGCTCGGTCGGCTTCCCGGTCACCGATTCCGCCGGGGCCAAGCACTTCCTCACCGCGGGCCACTGCACGAACGACAGCAACCAGGCCGCCTACGGCGCTTCGGGACAGCAGAACAAGGTCGGCACGTCGAACGTCGGCGGCACCCACAGCGTCAACGGCCAGGAAGGTGACATGGGCGTAGTCGCCGTGACGGAGGCGGGCTGGAACCTCTCGGCGTCGGTCAACACCTGGGGCCAGCCGGCGGTCACGCTCTCCGGCTCGGCCGAGGCCATGGTCGGCGACAGCGTCTGCCACTCCGGCAACACTTCGCACTGGCAGTGCGGCGAAGTGAAGTACACGCACAAGTCCGCCGACTACGGCAACGGCCTCATCATCGGCGACCTGACCTGGACGACGGCCTGTTCGCTCGGCGGCGACTCCGGCGGCGGCTGGCTGCTCGGCACCAAGGCCACCGGCCTGCACGACGGCGGCCCGTCGCAGTGCGTCCAGAACCCGGGTGACGGCGACATGTCCCTGTTCCAGCCGGTGATCGAGGCGCTGAACAAGTGGCAGCTCACGCTGGTCACCAGCGGCGGCACCGGGGACACGACGGCGCCGAGCGCGCCCGGCAACCCGCGTTCCACGGGCACGACGTCGAACAGCGTCTCGCTCGCCTGGGACGCGTCGACGGACAACACCGGCGTCACCGGTTACGACGTCTACAACGGTTCCACGCTCGCCACGAGCGTCGCGGGAACCAGCGCCACGGTCTCCGGGCTCACCCCGGACACGGCGTACTCGTTCACGGTCAAAGCGAAGGACGCCGCCGGGAACGCCTCGGCGGCCAGCGCGGCCGTCAGCGCGCGGACCCAAGCGGGCGGTGGTGGCGGTCGCACCCTGACCAACGACACCGACTACGCGATCCGCGACTACCAGCAGGTGCTCAGCCCGATCAGCTCGACGCTGACCGGTAGCGCGGCCGCCTCGATCGGCGTCTCGCTGACCATCCGCCACACGTGCGCCGAAGACCTCGGCATCACACTGCTCGACCCGAAGGGCAAGGCGTACGCGCTGAAGTACAGCGGCGGCAGCACCTGCACGCCGTGGAGTGGTGCCCGGACGTTCACCGTCCCGGCGACGGCTTCGTCCCCGGCGGCCGGCAAGTGGCAGCTGCGCGTGACCGACTACGGCCCCGGCGACACCGGGACCCTCGACACCTGGTCGATCACGCTCTGAGGGCTCCCGCGGGCCGGGCGGTCACCCCGCCCGGCCCGCGGTGACTCAGTCCAGGGGCAGGTTGAGCAGTGCGTTCTCGATCAGCTCCGGCATGGCCGGGTGGATCCAGTACTGCCCGCGCGCCATGCTCCGCGCGTCCAGGCCGAAGCTCATCGCCTGGATCAGCGGCTGGATGACGCTCGACGCCTGCGGCCCGATGATGTGCGCTCCGAGCAGCTGCCCGGTCGCGGGGTCGGCGAGCAGCTTCGCGAAGCCCGTCGTGTCCTCCATCGCCCAGCCGTAGGCGATCCCGGCGTAGTCCTGCTTCGAGACCACATAGGACACACCTTGCTCGCGCGCCTTCTGTTCGGTGAGCCCGACCGACGCGACCTGCGGGTGGGTGAACACGGCGTGCGGCACGAACCGGTGGTCGGCCTTGACCCGCTCGTCCGGGTGCAGCAGGTTGTGCTGCACCACGCGGGATTCGTGGTTCGCGACGTGCTTCAGCTCGTGCGGCGAGGAGAGGTCGCCGAGCGCGTAGACGCCCTCGACGACGGTCTCCTGGTAGTCGTCGACCACGACGTGTCCACTGTCCATTGTGGTCACACCGGTGGCGGCGACGTCGAGCAGGTCGGAGTTCGGCTTGCGGCCGGTCGCGACGAGCAGCAGGTCCGCCTCGACGGTCTCGGCGCCCTGCGGGCCTTCGAGGTCGAGCGCGACGCCGTCGGCTGTCTTGCGCGCCCGGACGGTCTTGCGCTCCAGCCGGACGTCGAAGCGTTCCGAAGCCAGCTCGGTGAAGCGGGCGCTGACGTCCTCGTCCTCCGAGCGCAGCAGCCGCGCGGACCGGTTGACCAGCGTGACCCGCACCCCGAACGACGCGAAGACGTGCGCGAACTCGGCCGCGATGTACCCGCCGCCGAGGATGACGATGCGCTCGGGCAGCTCGTCGAGCCGCATCACCGTGTCGGAGGTGTAGTAGCCGGTGTCCTCGATGCCGGGGATGTCCGGGATCACCGGACGGCCGCCTGCGGCGAGCACGAACTTGTCGGCGGTCAGCACCTCGTCCGGGCGCCCGTCGGGGAAGCTGACGCGCAGTTCCTTGGTCCCGGTGAAGCGCCCGGTGCCCTCGTAGACGTCGACGTTCTTGTTGTCCTCGTGGCTGCGGCGGTACTCCGCGCCGCCCGCGGCGATCGGGTCGATCCGCCCGAAGACGCGGTCGCGGATGTCGCGCCAGCGCACGCCCTTGAGCTCTTCGTCGACACCGTACTTCGCGCTCTCCGCGGGTGTGTACGCGACGTCGGCGGCGTAGACGAACATCTTCGTCGGGATGCAGCCGACGTTCAGGCAGGTCCCGCCGAAGGTGCCCTTCTCGACGATGGCCGTCTTCTTGCCGGCGAAATCGGGGCCGAGGATCGAGTTCCCCGATCCCGTCCCGACGATCACCAGGTCGTAGTGGGGCACTTCATCCTCCGCGGGCTCGTTCCGGTCGGTTCACCCTAGCCAACCTGCCGCGCGGAGCAGGTGTTCCCGCGTGTGCTTAACGTCGTATTACGTGCTCGGTCCCGCTCAGTGCCCGGTCGCCGTGAAGTGCATCCGGTCTTTCGGGCTGGTCCACGCCCCGCCCCAGCTCCAGCCGATCGCCGCGAACGCGCGGGTGGTGGCGTCGCCGGCCAGGACCATGCCGGGCCGCACCCGCGAGCGGTCGACGTAGGCCGAGGCCAGCTCGGGCAGCACCAGGTCGCCCTGGGTGTAGGGGTTGCAGAACGGGTTGACGTCGACGGCCAGCCCGTACGCGTGCGCCGACCAGCTCGTCTGGCCGCGCGCCGGGCGGCAGACGAACGCGCTGGTCGAGTTGCCGTCGCCGGTCGGCGGCAGGGTCAGCTCGCCCGGGCTGGTGACGCGCATTTCCTCCAGCGGGAAGTGCGCGGCGAAGAGCTTCCCGAAGACCTTCGTGATCCCGGCGGCACCTTGGGCGTTCACCAGCATCTCGCCGGTGTGCGCGCGACCGTCGAACCCCCAGAACGCCATCGTGAGGTAGCGCAGGTCGGTGGCCTTGACCGGGCAGGCGGCCTGCCAGGTGCTGCGCGCGAGAACACCGGCGGGTACCGCGCTGATCGTCGAGGCGTAGGCGTTCCCGGCCGGCGGGGGCAGGGCGTCTTTTGTCGGAAGTGCCCGGTTCACCAGTTCGGGTGGCGTCGGCTCGATCTCGCCGAAGCCGTCCGGGCGGCGGGGGAGCGGCCGGGCACCCACCTGCCAGGTGACGGCGGGCGCGCTCGACGTCTTCGGCGGCGCCGTTTTCACCGGGGAGGGGGGTTTGGACACGGTCGTCGTGACCGGCGCCGGGGCGGCCGGCCGGGGCGTCGAGGGGACTTCCGACGTGCAGGCGGCCAGCGTGAGGGCGATGACCGCCCCGAGCGTCGCCGTCGCTGTCCGTCGCATTCCGCAATCCTGACATAAACGTTCGGTGATCGCGGAGTCCACCCGTTTCAGTGACACCGCTTCGGGCTCACTCCGATTAGGGTATTCAGGGCCACCTGTTCACGCTGTGGAGTCGCGTGAGTGCCGTGCGCAGTGCCTTTGTTTTGCTTCGAAGAGGGGAACGACCCATGTCCGTGAAGTCCCGCCGATCCCTGCTGCTCGTGAGCGGCGCGCTCCTCGCGGTCGCGGCGGTCGCCGTCCCGGTCGTGGTGAACACGGCTTCGGCGGACCCGGCGTCCGCCAACCAGCCCCGGATCGTCGGCGGCAACAAGGCTTCGCTCGACGACCACCCGTATGCGGTGTACCTGGCCGACCCGGGTGGGAACCAGTACTGCGGCGCGGTGATCGTCAGCTCCACGGCGGTCGCGACGGCGGCGCACTGCGCCAAAGCCGTGGCGAAGCAGGACGTCCGCGTGGTGGCCGGCCGCGAGGACAAGCGCACCGGTGACGGCCAGGTGCTGAGCGTGTCGAAGATCTGGATCAGCAAGGGGTACAGCGACCCGACGGCGGGCAACGACGTCGCGGTGCTGACCGTGCGCGGCCAGCTCGGCTACCGGCCCGCGAAGCTGCCCGACAGCGGCGATTCGGCGTCCTACCGCGAAGGCACGCAGGCGACGGTGCTCGGCTGGGGCCGCGTCGCCGACGGCGGCGACCGGTCCGATTACCTGCGCAGCGCCCAGGTCCCGGTGATCGGTGACAAGGACTGCAACTCCGACTACGACGTCTACGACCCGAAGACCATGGTGTGCGCGGGATACGCCGACGGCGGCGTCGACGCCTGCCAGGGCGACTCCGGCGGCCCGCTGGTCGTCGGCGACACCCTGATCGGTCTCGTGTCCTTCGGCGACGGCTGCGGCAAGGCCGGCAAACCGGGCGTCTACACGCGGGTTTCGGCGTACGTCAACGACATCCAGCAACAGGCCAACCCGCGAATCTTCGGCTGAGCGTGGTAAGCAGGGGTATGCCGACCCTGCACGACGCGACCGGCCCGGAGCTGACCGCCGCCCAGCTGCACGACATCCTGCGTCTGCGGGTGGACGTCTTCGTGGTGGAGCAGAAGGCCGCGTACCCGGAACTCGACGGCCGCGACTTGCTCGCGGATACCCGCCACCTCTGGTTCTCCGACGACCACGGGGTCACGTCCTACCTGCGGGTCCTGCTGGACCCCGGCGGCATCCGCCGCATCGGCCGAGTCGTCACGGCCGCCCAGTCCCGCGGCGCCGGCCTGGCGGCCCGCCTGATGGACGCGGCCCTCACGATCCCCGGCGAGTACGTCCTCGACGCCCAGACGTACGTCCAAGGCTTCTACGCGCGCTACGGCTTCGTCGCAGAAGGCGAAGAGTACGAGGACGACGACGGAATCCCCCACATCCGCATGCGCCGCCCCGCCTGACCCGCGAACCGACCGTCTGGGCACGCGAACCGACCCTCCAGGTACGCGAGCCGACCCTCCAGGTACGCGAGCCGACCCTCTGGGTACGCGAACCGACCGTTCCGGTACGGCTCAGTCGGTCGCCCCGTGCGGCGCGGTCGCCGTGATCACCTTCACGGCCCGGTCCACATCGGACTCCGTGAGGTCGGCCCGCACCGTCAGCCGCAGCCGCGAGATGCCGTCCGGCACCGACGGCGGCCGGAAGCACCCGACGCGGATGCCTTGCTCGGCGCACGCCGCGGCCCACGCGACGGCCGTCTCCGCGGACGGCGCCTGCACCGAGATCACGGCGGCGTCCGGCACACTCGCCTTCAACCCCGCGGCCTTCAGCTGCATCGCCAGGTTCCCGGCGTTCTCCTGGACCTTCTCCGCCAGGCCCGGCTCGTCCTTCAGCGCGTGCAACGCGGCGAGCGCGGCGGCGGCGCTGGCCGGCGCGAGCGCGGTGTCGAAGATGAAACTGCGCGCGGTGTCGATGAGGTGCTTGATCACCCGGCGCGGCCCGAGCACCGCGCCGCCCTGCGCGCCGAGGGCCTTCGAGAGCGTCAACGTCGTGACGACGTCGGGGGCGCCCGCGAGCCCGGCCGCGTGCACCGCACCGCGTCCGCCTTCACCCAGGACGCCGAAGCCGTGCGCGTCGTCGACCAGCAGGCCGGCGCTGTGTTCGCGGCAGATCCCGGCCAGCTCGCCCAGCGGGGCGAGGTCGCCGTCGACCGAGAACACGGAGTCGGTCACGACGAGCGCCCGCGGCTTGCGCCGGGTCGCCAGCGCGTTCTTGATCGCGGACGGCGTCGCGTGCGCGACGGCGGCGATGTCCGCGCGCGACAACCGGCAGCCTTCGATGAGCGACGCGTGGATGTACTTGTCGGTGACGATCGCGGCTTCGCTGCCGGACAACGCCGTCACCGCGCCGAGGTTGGCCGTGAAACCCGACGAGAACACGAGCGCCGCCTGCACGCCGCAGAACCGGGCGAGCTCCATCTCGAGCTCGGTGTGCAGCTCGGTCGACCCGGTCACCAGCCGTGACCCGGTCGCCCCCGCGCCCCACCGGAGCGCGGCGGCCGCGGCGGCTCCGGCGACGCGCTTGTCGCGGGCCAGCCCGAGGTAGTCGTTACCGGCGAGGTCCAGCTCATCGGCCTTGGCGGGACGTGGCCGCAACTGCCGCACCAGACCCGCGCCCGCACGCTTTTCCGCCTCGGCGTCGAGCCAGTCGAAAACCTGGTCGGGCGGAAGTACCGGCGGCGTAGTCACGTCCCGCAGTCTCCCATCCGGGCCTCGCGCGGCCGTGAAGCGGGCCTGGAAACGCCGGAAGCCCCGGACCGGCGAGTGCCGGCCCGGGGCTTCCGGGGAGAAATCAGCTGTCGTAGCCGCGACGCGGGCCACGGCTCGGGCGGCCGTAGCCGCCACCGCCGCCCGAACGGGGCTGACGGCCGCGGCCGCTGAAGCCGCCGGAACGGCCTTCGTGCGAGCCCTGGCTGTAGCCGCCACGGTCGCCACCGCGGTCACGGTCGCCGGCGTAGCCGCCACCGCTGCCGGCGTTGCTGCTGCCGCCGCCACTGCCGCCGCGGTAACCGCCACGGCTCGAACCGCCGAAGCTGCCGCGGTCGCCGCGGAAGCCGCCGCCGCCGCCGCCACCGCGACGCGGGCTCTCACGCCGACGCTCGATGACCGGCTCGCCGCTGGGCTCGCGGGCACCGGTGATGCGGGTCAGCGCGTCGTCACCCGGACGGACCATCGTGGACTCGGCGCGGACGCCGGCCCGGTCGGTCATCCGCTTGACCATGCGGCGCTGGTCGTTGGTGACCACCGTGACGACGACCCCGGACGCCCCGGCGCGCGCCGTGCGGCCCGCGCGGTGGAGGTAGTCCTTGTGGTCGGCCGCCGGGTCGACGTGCAGCACCAGCGAGATGTCGTCGACGTGGATGCCGCGCGCGGCGACGTCCGTGGCGACCAGCACCGGGGTGTGGCCTTCCTTGAAGTCCGCGAGCACCCGGTTGCGCTGACCCTGGGTCTTGCCACCGTGCAGCGCCGCCGCATTGACACCCTGCTCACGCAGGCGCTCGGCGAGGCGGTCCACGTGGTGCTTGGTGCGCACGAACATGATCGTGCGGCCCTCACGGGCACCGATGTGGGTGATGACGTCCTGCTTGTCCTGGTGCGAGACCTGCAGCACGTGGTGGTCCATGGTGGTGACGCTGGCGGTCGACGGCGCGACCGAGTGCGTGACCGGGTCGCTCAGGTACTGCCGCACGAGGCGGTTGACGTCACCGTCGAGCGTCGCCGAGAACAGCAGCCGCTGCCCACCCGGCGGGGTGAGGTCCATGATCTCGCGGACCTGCGGCATGAAGCCCATGTCGGCCATCTGGTCGGCTTCGTCGAGGGCGATGAAGTTGCAGTCGCCCAGGTGCGCGGTGCCCTGCCGGACGTGGTCCGACAGCCGCCCCGGGGTGGCGATCAGCAGGTCGACGCCACGGGAAAGCGCGTCGGCCTGACGGGCGAAGGCCATGCCGCCGACGGCGGTGCGGCACCACAGGCCGAGGGACTTGGCCAGCGGGGTCAGCGAGTCGGCCACCTGCATGGCCAGCTCGCGGGTCGGCACCAGGATCAGCGCGCGGGGGCGCTTCGGGCGGGCCTTGCCGTCGGCGAGCCGGGCCAGCATGGCCAGGCCGAAGGCGAGGGTCTTGCCGGAACCGGTCTGGGCGCGGCCCAGCACGTCGCGGCCGGCCAGGGCGTCCGGGATGGTCGCGGACTGGATCGGGAACGGGCTGTTGATGCCGGCCTCGGCCAGCGCGCGGAGCAGCGGCTCCGGCAGGCCCAGCTCGGCGAAAGTCCTGGTCTCCACGGTCTCGACAGCGTCATCACGCAGCGTGTCCCCACCGGCGGGGCGCTGACGCGGCCGGCGGTCGGGACGTTCCGCGTGCGCGGACGTCGAGGTGGTACCAGAGTTGAACGTGACTGTCACAAATGCCTCTCGGACATGGTTCGTCACAAGGAGGCCCGGGCTCCCCGCGCGCAGGCAGGGCAAGATGGTGTGCGTTGGGCGTTCACAGGGACGGACCCCGGCGCACTGTGTCTTGTCGCTTTACGACACTGCGAGCCGCTTTTGGGATTACGGATCACCGCGAGCCATTCGGTGGCTCTGGAGGCGACGGACACCAACTCATCCACGCCGCCGGTTGCGGTCTGTACTTACTGTACCCGAGGTGGGGCCGGGACTACTCATCGAGGTCATCTCTTGTGGGCGGCGTCGCAGACGTGTTCCACACCACATCCGCGACGCCGCCGCGTGATCACCCGATCCCGGTGGCGCTCACGAGTTCGGCCAGCAGCTCATCGGCCCTGGTGACGTGCTCGCCGAGGCCGCGGGCGTGGAACCAGCCGGCCAGGTTGCGCACGTCCCGCGCCAGGAAGTCGACCCCGCCCGGGTTGGCCACGACGTCGACGACCTGAGGCAAGTCGATCACCACCAGCCGGCCCCGGTGCACGAGCAGGTTGTACGCCGAGAGGTCGCCGTGCGCGAGCCCCTCGGCCGCGAGCAGCTCGAGCGCCGCCGTGGCCTGGAACCACAGATCGGCCAGTTCGTCCGGCTCCGGGCGCACCTGGGCCAGCCGGGGTGCCGCGGTCCCGTCGTCCTCGCCGAGGAATTCGAGCAGCAGCTCGGTCCCGTTGCGCTGCACGGGGTAGGGCACCGGTGCCCCGATCGTCCACAAGCGACCCAGCGCGGCGAACTCCGCGACGGCCCACTGTTCGGCGATCAGGTTGCGGCCGAACGCGCTGCGCTGCGTCATCGCCCGGGTCTCGCGGGAGCGGCGCATCCGCCGCCCTTCGAGGTAACCCGCGTCACGGTGGAACAGCTTGTGCTCGTCACTGCGGTAGCGCTTCGCCGCGAGCAGCCCGCCGGGAGTGCCGGGCAGACCGCGCCGCAGCAGGTGGACATCGGCCTCCTTGCCGGTCTTGAGGACGCCGAGATCGGTGTCGACCGCGGCGAGCTCGGTGACGACCCAGTCCGGCCGGGGGAGCGGCCCGTGCTCGGCGTCGTCCCAGGTGGACCAGCGGTCGGCGCCGTCGGGCAGCAGATTTTCGGTGTAGGCGTCGTCCCGCAGTTTCGCGAGCCGGACGCGTTCGCCTTCGGTGAGCCGCCCGCTGCGTGTGGGCTCGGGTTCGTCGTCGAACCGAGCACGACGGGAGAACCGCTGGTCGGTTTCGTCGCCGAGCCGCGCCCGGCGGCGTGCGGGTTGCGGGCCGTCTTCATCCTCGAACTGCCCGCGGCGTGGCGATCGCGGGCCGTCTTCGTCGCGGGATTGCCCGCGGCGTGGCGATCGCCGGCCGTCTTCGTCGCCGAACTCGCCGAACTCGCCGAACTCGCCACCGAGGCGTGAGGGCCGGTCGTCTTCGTCGTCGAACAGTCCGTCGCGGTACCGGTACGGCGGCTCGGGTCCATCGTCGAGCCGCGAGGCGTGCGGATCGGTGTTGTCGTCGAGCCGCGTGAGGCGCGGGGCTCGCTGGTCGTCTTCGCCCTCGGACCGCCTGCGGCGGTGCGAGGGTTGCTCCGCCGCCTCGTGGGGCCATGCCCCTCGGCGTGAGGGTCGTTCGTCGAACCGGTCGTGATCTTCGAAGTCGTGCAGGCGCACTGGTGGGTTCTCCTAGGTCAGGGATGCCCCACCGGGCGCGTGATCAGCCTCGGGGGGCGGGTGGGCTCGGGCGCAGACGGGCCCGCACAGTCATCACCACAGGCACCTCCCCGCTCTCTCGCACACCGGCTCCCTGCCGGACTTCCCCCAAGCTTGCCGGGCCGGTCCGCCGCCGCGCAAGCGAATTGCGCGAACGGCCCGTTCGTGCCCTTTCCTTGAATTCCGCCCGCCGCCGTGGTCACGATTGACGGGCAGGCCGATCGAGGAGGAGCGGATGGATTCGTACGACGTCGTGGTCGCCGGTGGCGGGCACAACGGGCTGGTCGCGGCGGCGTACCTGGCGCGGGCCGGCCGGTCGGTCCTCGTGCTGGAGCGGCGCGGCGAGACCGGCGGTGCCGCGGTGTCGTTCCGCGCGTTCGAGGGCGTCGACGTCCGGTTGTCGCGCTACTCGTACCTGGTCAGCCTGCTGCCCAAGAAGATCATCGCGGACCTCGGCCTCGACGTGGCGCTGCGGCGGCGCCGGATGTCGTCGTACACCCCGTCGGGCGGCTCGGGTCTCCTTGTCGACACGGGCGACGACGACCGGACCGCCGCGTCGTTCCGCGCGCTGACCGGGGCCGGCGCGGACTTCGCGGCGTGGCGCCGGTTCTACGAGCTGACCGGGCAGGTCGCCGAACGCACCTTCGGCACGCTCACCGAGCCGCTGCTGTCCGAAGTGGACTTCCGGGCCCGGGTCGGCGACGCCGAAGCGTGGTCGATGCTGTTCGAGCGGCCGATCGGCGAGGCGCTCACCTCGTGGTTCGGTGACGACACCGTGCGCGGAGTGGTCCTGACCGACGCGCTGATCGGCACGTTCGCCGCCGCGGGCGCCGAGGACCTCCGGCAGAACCGCTGCCTGCTGTACCACGTGATCGGCAACGGGACGGGTGACTGGGACGTACCGGTCGGCGGCATGGGCGCGGTCACCGGCTCACTGGCCGCGGTGGCTTCCGCGGCCGGGGCGAAGCTCGTCACCGGCGCCGAGGTGCTGGCGATCGACCCGGGCGGCGCGGTGCGCTACCGGCACGGCGACGCCGAGCACGTCGTGCGCGGCGGGCACGTCCTGGCGAACGTCGCGCCACCCACGCTGGCGCGGCTGCTGGGCGAGAAGGTGGCGGACCGGCCGGAAGGCGCGCAGCTGAAGGTGAACATGGTGCTGTCCCGGCTGCCGGAGCTGCGGGACCCGGGCGTCGACCCGGCCGAGGCGTTCGGCGGCACGTTCCACGTCAACGAGACCTTCACCCAGCTGGAGACGGCGTACCGCGAGGCGGCGGCGGGGACGATCCCCGCGCTGCCGCCGTGCGAGATCTACTGCCACTCGTTGACCGACCCGTCGATCCTGGGGCCGGCGGAGCGGGCGGCCGGCGTCCAGACGTTGACGTTGTTCGGCCTGCACATGCCCGCGCGGCTGTTCGAAGGACGCAACGACGAAGCGCGCGAAGAGGCGTTGCGCGCGACGCTGGCTTCGCTGAACAGCGTGCTGGCCGAGCCCATCGAGGACTGCCTCCTGACCGGGCCCGACGGAAAACCCTGTGTGGAGGCGAAGACCCCGTTGGACCTGGAGGCCGAGCTCAGGCTCCCGGCCGGGCACATCTTCCACCGGGACCTGGCGTGGCCGTTCGCGGCGGACCCGGCGCAGGCCGGCCGCTGGGGCGTCGAGACAGCGCACGAGCGCGTGCTGCTGTGCGGCGCGGGAGCGGTGCGAGGAGGTGGTGTCAGCGGCATCCCCGGCCACAACGCGGCGATGGCCGTGCTGGGCAAGGGTTCCTGACCGCGACCCGCACCGGTCGGCGCGCTAGACCACCGGCGGGCGGCGGACGTCGTAGAGGTCCCAGTCCAGCTGCCAGAACGCATCGATGCCGTGCTCGCGGATGTACTCGCGCTCAATGTCGTGCACCGGAAAGCAGCCGGCGATGCTGATGGGCGCGCCGCCGCAGTCGAGCAGGGTGTACTGGTCCGCGTCCAGGCCGGCGGGCGCCGAGACGGCGAACGCGGTCATGGCGGAGTCCGGCGCGATCGGCTCGCCGAAGTCGATGGTGTCGCCGTAGACGAACGGGCAGGTGCCGCGCAGGTGCTCGGCCAGGTAACCGATGGCCAGGGCCCAGACCGGGTCGTCGGAGCGGACGCTGATCCACAGCTCCGGCTTCGCGCCGTGCCACTCGGTGTGGTCGGCGAGGGAGAGGCCGTAGGTCGCGCCCGTCAGATAGCGAGGCTCGGGTTCGTCGGCGTAGACGAACGAGATGACGTCGTCGAGCCCGGCGTGGGTGGACGGGATCGGCTGCAGCCGGGGCGCGGTGCTCCCGGTCAGGGTGTCGAGATGGGCGACATACCGCTCGGCACGGCTCGGCATGGCGCGCAGCATACGGCGGACCGGGTGCCCGCGCGGGGGAATCCGGGTCGCCCGGGCGCGGCACGGTCGGGCAGGGTGGGACCTATGCGAGTGCTCGTGATCGGAAGCGGAATCGGCGGCGCCGCCACGGCCTACCACCTGGCGGCCCGGGGCGCGGAAGTGATCGTGGCGGACGCGGCGCGTCCCGGGACGGCCACGGAGGCCGGCGCCGGGATCGTCAGCCCGTGGACGTCCCGCTGGGAGGACGCGCTGTACCCGTTCGCGGCGGCCGCGGGCCGGTACTACCGGGAGTTCACGGCGGAGCTGGCCGAGCTGGGCGAGGAGTCGTCGTTCGAGGTCGTCGGCGGGATGATCGTGTCGGCCGAGGAGTCCGAGCTGGCCGCGGCCCAGGAGCGGCTGGCCGCGCGGGCGGCGGACGCGCCGGAGATCGGCGAGGTCCGCCGGCTCGATCCGGCGCAGGCGCGGGAGCTGTTCCCGGCGCTGGCGCCGGAGCTGGGCGCGGTGCACCTGTCCGGCGCCGGCCGCGTCGACGGGCACCAGTTGCGCCGGGCCCTGCTGGCCGCCGCCGAGCGGAAGGGCGTGACGTTCGTCGAGGGTGAGGTCGCCTTCCGCGCCGACGGCACGGTGGCGAGCGAGGCGGGCCCGCTCGAAGCGGACAGCGTGGTGGTGGCGGCCGGCGCGTGGAGCCGTGAGCTGCTGGCGCCGCTGGGCGTCGACGTGCCGGTGACGCCCCACCGAGGCCAGATCAGCCACTTCGACCTGCCGGGCACCGACACGGCGGCCTGGCCGGTGGTCCTCCCGCGCACGAGCCACTACCTGCTGGCCTTCGGCGGCGGCCGGGTGGTCGCCGGCGCGACACGTGAGACGGAGTCCGGGTTCGACTACCGGGTGACCGCCGCCGGTCAACGTGAGGTGCTGGACAACGCCCTGACGATCGCGCCCGGCCTGGCAGACGCGACACTCGCCGAAACCCGGGTGGGCTTCCGGCCGGGCACGCCCGACGGCCTCCCGGTGCTGGGCCGCATCCGCCCGGGCCTGACGATCTCGACGGGCTTCGGCGCGGGCGGCCTGACGAACGCCCCGTTCGCCGGGAAGCTGGTGGCCGCGGTCGCGTTGGACGAGGACCCGGGCTTCGACCTGACCCCGTTCTCCTTGGACCGCTTCTGAGCGCCCTGAACCTCCGCCGAGCAACCGAGGCGGACCTGGACGCCTTGGCCGCGATCCTCGACGCGGCCAGGACCTGGCTAGCCGGCAAGGGACTCGACCAGTGGGAGGGCTCACCGTGGCGCCCAGCCGAGCTGCGGCCGGCCATACAGGCGGGAGCGCTCTTGGTGGCGGAAGCGCTCGAGACGGCGCGGGCTGTTGCGGCGGACACGGCCGGGCGGGCGCAGCCGGTTGCGACGGAGGTGCTCGAGTCGGCGCAGCCCGGCGCGGCGGCGGGGGTCGGGCAGGCGCAGCCTGTTGCGATGGAAAGGGTCGGGCGGGTGCAGCCGGTTGCGACGGAAGGGCTTGAGTCGGCGGAGCCGGTCGCGGTGGACACGGCCGGGCGGGTGCGGCCGGTTGCGACGGAGGTGCTCGAGTCGGCGCAACCGGGCGCGGCGGCGGGGGTCGGGCAGGCGCAGCCTGTTGCGATGGAAAGGGTCGGGCGGGTGCAGCCGGTTGTGGCGGAAGGGCTTGAGTCGGCGGAGCCGGTCGCGGCGGATACGGCCGGGCGGGTGCGGCCGGTTGCGACGGAGGTGCTCGAGTTGGCGCGGCGGGTCTTGGCGGAAGGGCCTGGGTCGGCGCGGGCCGTAGTGGCGGAAGCGCGCGGGTGGGCGCAGCCTGGTGTGGCGGAAGAACGTGAGTCGGCGCGGTTCGGTGTGGCGGAAACGCCTGGGGCTGCGCGGGTGGTCGCGACCATGACCCTGCACGACGAGCCGCCGGAAGGTTTCTGGCGTGCTGAGGATGATCCGTCGGCCGCGTTGTACCTCAGTCACCTCGCCGTGGACCGGCGCTTCGCCGGACGGGGTGTAGGGACCTGGCTGCTCGGCGAAGCGGAGCGCGAGGCCGTGCGGCGGGGCAAGGTCTGGCTGCGCCTGGACGCCTGGAAGACCAACACCCGGCTGCACGCCTACTACCTGCGGCACGGCTTCCGCCCGGTGCGGATCGCCGATGTTCCCGGGCGCGGCTCGGGTGCGTTGTTCCAGCGTCCCGTCGCCGGTTGTTCCCGGTGACGCGCGGGGGCGGCCCGTTGCAGAGGACGGGCGCCGGCGTCAGCCTTCGGTGACCAGGTCCAGGGCGTGGTCGCCGGTGCGTTCCACCGTAAGGCCCGCTTTCCGGATGACCTTGGCCAGCTGGTCCACAGTGGACGGTTCGGCGCGGGTGACGGCCAGCACGTGGGCGAGGCGGCCCTTGTACGCCTTGTTGAAGTGACTGACCGTCACGCGCTCGCCGGTGGCGTTCTCGGTGACCACGCGGACCGTCACGGCGTCCGGGCGGAGGTTGGCGAACGCCGAGTACGTGCCGGAGCGGAGGTCGACCACCAGGTCGTCGATGTTCTGCAGCACCGGCTCCAGCACCGGCTTCCACATGGCGCGGATCGTGCCGAGCGCGGGCAGGGAGTTGCCGCCGGAAAGACGGTACGCCGGGATCGGGTCGGTGGCCGAGACCACGCCGAACAGCGAGGACGTCACCGCCAGCCGGCGCTGGGCCTTCGCGAGCCCGGCCCTCGTGAAGCTCTTCACGTCGAGCGCGTCGTACAGCACTCCCGTGTAGCGGCGCAGGGCCGGCATCGTCGGGGACGTCCACAGCCGCGCGTTGCGCGTGACCTCGCCGACCTGGCGCTCGGTGATGCCCAGGACCGCGATGCTGGCCGGGACGTCGCCCGCCAGCTCGACGAGCGCGTCGGCCAGCTTCGCGCGGGTCGGGTTCAGCTCGGGGAACGACAGGGCGGCGTGGTCCAGCGGGGCGCCGCGGCCGCCGTCGGCCTTGGTCTCGGAAGGGGGGAGGAGCACCAGCACGTACTGAGCGTAAATCGGGATGCGTGGCCGGTGCCGCCCGGCCTAGCCTCGGCGCATGGACCTGACCTGGCGGCCCCTCACGCTCGACGACGACGCGGCCCTCGCCCGGCTCTACGCCGCCGCCGAAGCGGTCGACCGCACGGGTGAGCACCTCAGCACCGAAGACCTCCGCGAGGAGCTCGAAGGGCCCAACATCGACCTGGCCAGGGCCACCACCGGCGCCTGGGCGGGCGACCGGCTCGTCGGCTACGGCCTCGTCCGCCGCCGCGACGCCGCGAACCCGGTGCACATGATCCGGCTCCAGTCGGTCGTGCACCCGGAGCACCGCGACGACGCTGTCGGCGCGCACCTGGTCGACTGGTTCACCCGGACGAGTCGCGAGGTCCACGAGCGTGCCTTCCCGGGCGCGCCGCTCGAACTGCACCACGGCAACCACCAGAACGAGCGCTGGATCGCCGGGGTGCTCGCTGCGGCCGGCTACGAGCACCGGCGGACGATGGTGAACATGCGCGTCGGCCTCGCCGACCTGCCGCCGCAGCCACCGCTGCCGGACGGCGTCGAGCCGGTGCCGTTCGATTTCGGGTACGACCTCGCGACGCTCGACGCCCGCAACGACACCTTCGGCGGCCACTGGGGCAGCACCGCCTACGAGCCCGGCGCCTGGCGCCACCTGGTCACCGGCTCCAAGGACTTCCGGCCGGACCTGTCGTTCCTCGTCCTCGACGACGACAAGGTCCTGGCCTTCGTGCTCAGCCACTTCTACGCGTCCGAAGCCGACGTGACCGGCGTCCGTGAACACTACGCGACCTGGGTGGGCACCCGGGACGCGCTGCGCGGCCGCGGCGTCGCTTCCGGGCTGCTCGGCCACACGCTCCAGGCCGCGAAGGCGGCCGGGTTCGATCGGTCGGCGCTGAACGTCGACGTCGACAACGCGCACCGCGCGCTCGGGGTCTACGAGCGGTGCGGTTACCGCGTCGACGACGAATGGCACGTGTACGTCGGGTAGCTGTCAGTCCAGCGGCACGAGGTTGAGCGGCTCCTCGCCCCGCATGTACCGCCGCAGCTGGTCTCCGGCCAGCTTCTTGGCGCGCGGGTAGAACGACGCCGAGCCGCCCGCGATGTGGGGTGTCAGGACGACGCCCGGCACCGTCCACAGTGGATGGTCCGCGGGCAGTGGTTCGGGGTCCACCACGTCGAGGGCGGCACGGAGCCGCCCGGCTCGTGTCTCGGCGAGCAGGGCCTCCGTGTCGATCGCCGTGCCGCGGCCGACGTTGACCACCAGGGCGTCGCCGGGGAGCGCGGCCAGCTCGGGGGCTCCGAGCAGGCCGCGCGTCGCCGGGGTGTCCGGCAGGACGAGCACCACGATGTCGGCCTCGGCCAGCAGCGAAGGCAGCTCGGCGACGCCGTGCACGTCCGCGTCCAGACGCGGACGGCTCGCCACCCGCGTCACCACCGCTTCGGCTGCCAGGAGCTGCCGCTCGATCGCCTGCCCGATCGAGCCGTAGCCGACCAGGAGCACCCGGCTGTCCGCGAGCGATCGCGTGTGCTCGCGCACCCACTCCCGGCGCTCCTGCTGGGCGAGCCAGCGGGGCAGGTCCCGCTGGCTCGCGTGGATCAGCGCCAGGGTGTGCTCGGCGACGCTCAGGTCGTGCAGGCCGCGTCCGTTGGCCAGGCGGACGCCGGCGGGCAGCAGTGGCACCAGGGCCTCCACCCCGGCCGACAGGGCCTGCACCACGCGCAACGAGGGCAGGTCCTTGATCAGCCGCGGTGGCTCCGGCCCGCGGTCGTACGGCAGCACGTAGAACTCGACATCGTCGAGGGCCGGCGGAGGCGCGCCAAGGCCGTCGTAATACGCGGCCTCGATCCCCTCCGGCACTTCGATGTCGGTCCACGGCAGCAGTACGCGAGCGCTCATGCGCCAGTTCTACCCGCGCCGCCGCGGCGACGCGGAGTGGACCGGCAGCCGGGGACTACCCGGCGTGCGAGCCGGACACGCAGAACTCGTTGCCCTCGGGATCCGAGAGCACCGTCCACGCGAAGCCCGGTACCTCGTGCTGCGCCTGCTCGGTCGCGCCCAGCGCCACCAGCCGTTTCACCTCCGCTTCCCGGTCTTCGGCACCGAAGTCGATGTGGACCCTGTTCTTGCCCGCGCGTGGTTCGGGCACCCGCTGGAGCCCCAGCGTCAGCCCGCCCTCCGGTGGGGCGAGGAACAGGAACTCGCCCTCGAAGTCCTGGGCGACGGTCGTGCCGAGCGCCGCTGTCCAGAACTCCGCCAGCCCGCGCGGATCCGCGCAGTCGATCGTGATCATGGCCATGCGAAGTTTCATGACCCGCACGCTAGCGACCACCACCGACAAAAACGGCCCGTCGAGTAACCCGTTGGAGTCATGACGGGGGGAGTGACTACCCTGAGCGGGACTTTCACACCCGCTTGGCGCAGGGAGCCCCGCAGTGATCACCAGGACTTCGTCGTTGTTCCTTCGCACGTTGCGCGAGGATCCGGCGGACGCCGAGGTACCGAGCCACCGGCTCCTGGTACGCGCCGGCTACGTCCGCCGGGTCGCCCCGGGCGGGTACTCGTGGCTGCCCCTGGGCCTGCGCGTGCTGCGCCGCGTCGAGGCCGTCGTGCGCGACGAGATGAACGCCATCGGCGCGCAGGAGATCCAGTTCCCCGCGCTGCTGCCGAAGGAGCCCTACGAGGCGACCGGCCGCTGGACCGAGTACGGCGACGGCCTCTTCCGCCTCAAGGACCGCAAGGGCGCCGACTACCTGCTCGGCCCGACGCACGAAGAGCTCTTCACGCTGACGGTCAAGGGCGAGTACAGCTCCTACCGCGACTACCCGGTCACGCTGTACCAGATCCAGACGAAGTACCGCGACGAAGCGCGTCCCCGCGCCGGCATCCTGCGCGGCCGCGAGTTCGTCATGAAGGACTCGTACTCCTTCGACCTCGACGACGAGGGCCTCGAGCGCTCCTACCAGGCGCACCGCGCCGCCTACACGAAGCTGTTCGACCGCCTCGGCCTCGAGTACGTCGTGGTCAAGGCGACGTCGGGCGCGATGGGCGGCTCGGCGTCGGAGGAGTTCCTCGCGGTCGCCGAGACCGGCGAGGACACCTACGTCCGCAGCACCGAGTCGGGTTACGCGGCGAACGTCGAAGCCGTCGTGACGCCCGCGCCGGCCGCGCAGCCGATCGAAGGCCGCCCCGAGGCGCAGGTGCACCACACGCCGAACACGCCGACCATCGAGTCGCTGGTGAACTTCCTCAACGCGGCCGGGCTCGGCCGCGAGTTCACCGCCGCCGACACCCTCAAGAACGTCATGCTCAAGACGCGTCAGCCGGGTGCGAAGGAGTGGGAGCTGGTCTGCGTCGCGCTCCCCGGTGACCGCGAAGTGGACATGAAGCGCCTCGAAGCGTCGCTCGAGCCCGCCGAGGTCGAGCTGCTCGACGAGGCCGACTTCAAGGCGAACCCGTTCCTGGTCAAGGGGTACATCGGCCCGAAGGCGCTGCAGGACAACGGCGTGCGCTACCTCGCCGACCCGCGGATCGCGCCCGGCACCGCCTGGGTCACCGGGGCCGACAAGGCCGACCACCACGTCGTCGACCTGCTCGCCGGCCGTGACTTCACCCCGGACGGCACCATCGAGGCCGCGGAGGTCCGCGAGGGCGACGCGTCGCCGGACGGCCACGGCACCCTGGTCGCCGCGCGCGGCATCGAGATCGGGCACATCTTCCAGCTCGGCCGCAAGTACGCCGACGCCTTCGAGCTGGACGCCCTGGGCCCCGACTCGAAGCCGATCCGGATCACGATGGGCTCCTACGGCGTGGGCGTCTCGCGGCTGGTCGGCGTGCTCGCCGAGCAGAACCACGACGACCTCGGCATCATCTGGCCGCGCGAGGTGTCGCCGTTCGACGTGCACATCGTCATCGCGGGCAAGGACGACGCCGTGCGCGCCGGCGCCGAGAAGCTCGCCGCCGAGCTCGACACGGCCGGCCTCGAGATCATCCTCGACGACCGCAAGGCCACCCCCGGCGTCAAGTTCGCCGACGCCGAGCTGGTCGGCGTGCCGACCATCCTGGTGGTCGGGCGCGGCCTGGCCAACGGTGTCGTCGAGGTCAAGGACCGGCGCTCGGGTGAGCGCGAGGAGATCGCGGTCGAAGCTGTCGTCGAGCACCTGGTCAAGCTCGTCCGGTCGTAATGAGCAGGTTTTCCCGGCGTCGCGACGACGCGAAGCCGGGGTACGAGGACAACGCGGCGCTTCGCGGGTTCGGTGGTTACGAGCCCGCGGACGCGCCGCGCTTCCCGTCGGGCGGTGGCTTCGAAACTCCCGAGACCGTCGAGCCGCCGCGTGCGGAGCCGAAGCGGATCCGCCCTGCGGCGAAGCCGCCGAAGTGGCGACGCTCGTCGCGGGCACCGTGGGTCGGGCTGGTGCTCATCGCGCTGATCGCCGGGGTGCTGAACGCTTTCGGCGTCGGCAAGTCGCACCGGCCGTCGTCGACGCCGGCGCCGCTGCCGCCGCTGGTCGTGACACCGTCGCCGCGGGTGACCGTGCCCGCCGCGGTGAGCGGCTGGCGGTCCGTCGCGGGCAAGGACGGCTCGTACGCCTACGACGTGCCGCCGAACTGGGAACCCGAACCCACCACCGTGCACGGTTGGGAGAAGACCGGCGCGGTCCCGGGCATCACGCTCGTCACGAGTGCGTTCCTGGGCCGGAACTTCTGCCAGAAGAACGACCTCGGCGGCGCGGGCGTCAGGACCGAACCCCTGGGCGACCCCGGCGCCGCGGCGCGCAAGGCCGTGACCGACCTCGGCGTCAGCGCGTACAGCCCGGACAACGGGCCCCTGGCCACGGTGACGCCGGACGCGGGCACGGACGCCCAGGTCACGAAGGCCGACGGCACCAAGGCACCCGCCCGGATCGTCGTCGCGGACGTGATCCCGACGGACCCGGGGGAGTGCGCGGCGAAGCACGCGGTGGTCGCGGCCATGGGCTTCACCGGCGTCGACGCCGTGACGTCCGGCGTCGTCGTGGCGTACGCGGATGCCGACCGTTCCGGGCCCACGATCCGCGAGGACCTGGTGGGGATCCTCAAGAGCTACCGGTTCGTCCCGGCGGCGGACCGCGGCACGATCACGCCGCCGCCGACCACCTACCGCTGAGCGCCGGGGTCCGGCAGGCTGGGCCCATGGACAAGCGGCTCGCACGGCTTCGCGCCGGTGCGTTCGGTGTCCTGGGCGTCGCCGGGTTCCTGCTCCTCTTCGGACCGCTGCTGGCCAAGGCCTGGGGCTGGACGACGCGCAGCCGCAGTCCGGAGTGGTGGGGCGCGGCCGGGCAGTGGGCGGGGGCCGTCGGGACCGTCGCCGCCGTGGCCGTCGCGCTGTGGATCGCCATCCGGGACGGGCGGCAGGCGCGCGCCGACCGGCGGCAGCGGGACGTGCGTGAGCGGCAGGAGCAGGCCGCGAAGGTCACCGCGTGGATCGAGCGGGCCGGGCCCCGCACGTGCATGGTCGTGGCCAACGCCAATGCCGAGGCGATCAACCACGTCGTCGTCTCGTTCGACCTCGTGCGGAGCCTGCCGATGACCGGCTCCACCCTGCACCGCGGGCCGGAGATCGAAGACGACGAGTACCTCTACGCCGTGCTGCCGCCGGGAAAGTGGCGCATGGCGGTGCCCGAAGCCCGGCTCGACACGGATCTGACGCCCGGGGTGATGGTCGCGTTCAGTGACTCGCACAACGGGCACTGGCTCCGGCTGACCGACGGCGCCCTGATCGCGAAGGACCAGAACGTCGTCAGCCGCCGGAAAATCCCATTCCCGCAGCGGATCAGCGTCCCCGAGAGCTACTGACCAGCTTCGCCAGTTCGCGCAGCCGGACGTCCGGCAGGTACGCGCGGCTCAGCGCCAGGCCGATCCGCGGCAGGTCGGCTTCGTCGCGGAACGCCAGGTACAGCGGGACGTGCCGCGGCTGGAACTTCGCCTTGAACGCGTGCAGCGAGCGGAACCCGTAGTACGGCTCCATCACGCGGCCCAGCGACTCCAGCGTCCGGTCGATCGTGCGCGTCGGCGCCCCGTCGGCGCTGCGGGCCAGCGGAGCACCGGACAGGGAAACGAACCGGGCACCCTCTTCGCGGAAGGCCAGGCAGGCCGACGCGATCAGGAACTCCATCACCGGACGGAAACCGTGGGCGCTGCGGCGCATGACGTCCAGCGTCCAGCCGCCGACCTTGCCCGCGCCCGTGTAGACCGGGAGCCAGGACGTCACGCCGTGGACGACGCCCTCCGCGTCCACCGCGAGGCCGACGCGGGTCGCCGGGTCCATCGCCTCGTCGAGGCCGCCGAGGGTGAAGCCCATCTCCGGCATGGCCTTGTCCGACATCCACTCCTCCGACAACGCCCGGACCTGGGCGAGGATGGGTTCCGGCTGGTCGGCCAAGCGGACCAGCCGGAAGTCGATGTGCTGCTTGGCGGCCTTGTTCAGCGCGGAGCGGACGTCCTGCCACGCCTTGCCGCGGAACTCGAGGCCGTCGAGGTCGAGCACGTTGTCCTCGGCCACCTGGACGTGCTGCCAGCCCAGCTCACGCGTCGCCGCGACGGTGGCTTCGGTCGCCGAGAACACGCACGGCACCAGGCCGGAGTTCTCGCACATGGCCGCGAACTCGGTGACCGTCGCCGCCGCGGTGCCGTCCGGCGCGATCGGATCGCCGAGCGCGACCGCGACACCCGCGTGCCGGCGGTAGGCGAGGTAGGAACGGCCGTCTTCGCGGACGAAGTACGTGTTGCGCGGCCACGTCGTCATCCACGACAGCGTGCTGCCGCCGTGCCGCCCGAGCAGCGTGCGGGCCAGCGCCACCCCCGGACCCTGGGCGTGGCGCCGCAGCCGGCGTCGCGAAGGCACCCGGAAGGCGTGACGTCCGGCGATCAGGACGATCAGCTCGACCGTCCACAAGAGATTGTCCACGAAGAACAGCGGCAGGCCTGCGGTGTCGTAGTCGCCGCCGAAGACGTCGGCCAGCCCGATCAGGGTGGCGGCCGCGAGGCCCTGCAGCGTCACGAACACCGAGAGCGCGACGGCCCAGCGCCACGCGACGCGGCCGCCCTTGCGCAGGCCGTTGAGCATCGGCACCACCAGCAGGACGAGGATCGCCAGCTCCGGCGCCGTCAGCGAAACGCCTTCCGCGGAACCGAACGGGCCGTCGCCGGGCACCAGGAACATCACGACTTCGGCGACGGTGAGCAGGAGCAGGCCGGCGACGATCAGCAGCCGCCACTCCCGCACGTTCGGCCCCGCGGTGTCGGTCGTGCCGCGCGGGCCGACGAGCCGCTTCCCGAGCGGGATGGCCAGCACCAGCGCGAAGAAGTGCACGAGGTCGGCGAGCGTGCCGACGTAGATGATCGCGACGCCGGCGTACACGCAGAGCCCGGCCCGCAGCCGCAGGCGCCACGGCGGCCGCAGCGTCGCGCTGGCGACCGCGACGGCGGCGAGCGCGCCGCCGGAGAACCCGACGTCGAGGCTGCCCGCCATCCGCTCGGCCCACAGCCAGCCGGAGTTGCGGGACAGCGCGAGGAACTGGGTGGCGACGAGCACCGAGACGAACTGACCGCCGATCGTCACGGCCAGCGCGCGGCGCGTCCCCAGCTGCCACTCGGCGAAGCCCGCGAAGAGCGCGAAGCTGCCGACCATCGGGAGGTAGTACCAGGGGATGACGGCGAAGAAGGGCCCGGTGAGCATCGTCCACCACCGGCCCGCCTCCAGCGACGGCAGTCCGTAGGCGACGAACGGGTAGGCCGCGCGGTCTTCGGCGGCGCTCCAGAGCGCCCCGGTCGCGACGGCCAGCAGGAGCATGGCGAGGACGACACTGCTGGTGAACGGCAGCCGCTGCCTCAGTACCGCGACCGTGCCGCGGATGCGTCCCCCTCCGGCGGGCAGGCCCGCCGACGCTGTTTCAGTCATGAGGGGAAGTCTGGCGAGTGCGGCCGTTCCGGACATCCGACGGCAGAGCGAGATTTCCCTTAGGGGAGTCCTCCCTCGGAGTGAGGGTCATCCCGGTCCCGAGGACGACGACCTTCGGGGTCGTCAGCCGAGAACGGCGCTCCGGACGGCGTCCGTGTCGGCCAGATCCGGCAGCACCGTGTGCGCGCCCGCCGCCCGCAGTTCCGCCGCGGGGTAGTGCCCGGTCGCGACGGCGACCGCGATCGCGCCGTGGGCCAGCGCGGCTTCGACGTCGCTCGGGGTGTCGCCGATGACGACCACGGCGTCGGCGGCGAACGGCGCCCCGTGCTTGGCCACCGCCTGCGCGACGGCGTGCGGGACCAGGTCCGGGCGGTGCGCCGAGAGCGTGCCGTAACCGCCGATGTCCAGGTCGAGGTGCTCGTCCAGACCGAACGCGGCGAGCTTGTGCCGCGAGATCTCCGGCAGGTTGCCGGTGACCAGGGACTGGACGACGTCGTCGTGCTCGGCGAACGCGGTCAACGCCGCCGCGGCGCCCGGCAGGGCCCGGCCGCTGGTCGGCAGGTGCTCGACGGCCCGCTCGGACTCCGCGATCAGCGCCTTCCAGAGCGCCTGCAGCAGCTCCTCGGTCGGCTCGATGCCGTGCGCGATGAGCAGGTCGGTGCTGATCGCCCGCTCGGTGCGGCCCCCGAAGTCGGGGTAGGTCTTGAGTTCGGCGCCGGTCGTCGCGGCCAGCGCCGCGGTGTACCAAGCGGCGCCGAGGCCGGTGTAGTCCACCAGCGTGTGGTCGATGTCCCAGAGCACCAGCCGCGTCTTCGTCACGGGTCCGAGGTTACCGGCGGCACTATTCAACACGTGTTGACTTCTTCGGCGACGGCTCTTACCGTGAGATTAATTCAACGCACGAAGAATAAATGGAGGCTGTCATGACCGGTCCTGTCCGGCGCCCCGCCGGGGCTCTCGCCCTGGTCGCCGCCCTGGCCGGCGCGCTGGTGGCGGTGGCGCTCGGGTTCCTCACCTTCGGCGCGCAGGCCACCGTCGCGCCGGACGGCGTCCCGGTCGCGGTCGCCGCACCGCCGGAAGTCGCGCAACGCATCGCCGCGCACGGCGGCGGCCAGCTCGCGTGGACCATCGCGACCCCGGCCGACGCGCGGAAGCTGTTGGAGGACAAGAAGGTCTACGGCGTGCTCGAACTCGGGCCGGGACCGTCCGCGACGGTCGTCACCTCGGGCGCGGTCAACCCGGCGGGCACCCAAGTCGCGCAGCAGGCGCTGACCGGCGCCGCGAGCGCGCTGGCCGCAGCGCCGAAGCAGGAGGTGCTGCACCCGGTGAGCCTCGCCGGGCGGACCGCGCCGCTGGCCGCCAGCGCCCTGGCCTGGATCGGCGCTCTCGTCGCCGGGCTCGCGTTGACGCAGCTGGCGACGCGTACCGGGCGCGCACTCGGCGCGGGCGCCCGGTTCCTGCAGGTGATCGGGGTCGGGGTGCTGGTCACGGCCGTGGTGGCCGGGTTCTTCGCGCTGTGGGACGCCGCGTTGCCGCTGACCGCGGACGTCCTCGGCTTCGTGTTCCTCGCCGCGACGGCGTTCGCCGCCGTGCAGGCCGGCCTGCTGCGCCTGCTCGGGCTGCGCGCGATGGCCGTGCTCGGCCCGCTCTACCTGGTCGCGCCCGCCGTCGCCGGGCAGGTGCCGGAGCTGCTGAACCCGGCCTACCGCACGCTGCTCTGGTCGTGGACGCCGTTCCGTTTCTCCGCCGAAGGCCTGCGCAGCCTGCTGCAGGGTGTACCGGACGCGCCCGACGTCACGACCGGCGGCTGGGTGCTCGGCGCGCTGCTGGCCGCCGGGCTGGCGGTCGCGCTGTGGCCGGGCCGGTCAGCCCGCGAGGAAGCTGAACCGCACGCGGCGGACCGGGTTGTCGAGGTTGGTGTCCACTAGGCAGATCGACTGCCAGGTGCCCAGCGCGAGCACGCCGCCGAGCACCGGGACCGACGCGTAGGGCGGCACCAGCGCGGGAAGCACGTGGTCACGGCCGTGACCGGGACTCCCGTGCCGGTGCCGCCAGCGGCCGTCGCGGGGGAGGATCTCGTCGAGCGCGGTCAGCAGGTCTTCGTCGCTGCCCGCGCCCGTCTCGAGGATCGCCAGGCCCGCGGTGGCGTGCGGGACCCAGACGTGCAGCAGCCCGTCGTGTGCGTCCGCGTCGCGCAGGAACGACTCGGCCTCGTGCGTGAGGTCGTGGACGACGGCGTCGGAACCGGTGCGGACCTCGATCTCGGTGGAGTACATGGACTCCAGCCTAAGGAGCGGCCACCGGTTCCGCGGGTTGCCGGGTCGAGGTGCCGAGCCGGGTGAAGGCGAAGACGGCCAGCCCCGCCAGCAGCACCGCGCCGGTGGCGTACGGGACGGTGGGGGAGATCTCGTACAGGCCGGTGCCCAGCAACGGGCCGCCCATGAACGCCAGCGCGCTGGCCGAACCGACCAGCCCGGCGACGGCGCCCTGCTCCTCCCGCGTGGCGAGCAGCGTCGGCGCGGACATGAAGCCCGGCGTGGCGAACCCCATCCCCGCCCCGAGGACGGCGACACCGACGCCGAGCAGGAGCGCGCTCGACGTGAAAGCCACGAGCAGCATGCCGCCGGTCATGACGACCGCGCCCACCCGGATGAGCCGCACCGGTGTCCACTTCAGCCGCGGCACGGCCAGCACCTGGACGAGGATGATCAGCCCGGCGCCGGCCAGCATGATCAGGCCGGTCACCCGGCTCGTGTCCCGCGTGGCCAGGCCCAGCCGGTCCTGCACCAGGAAGCCGACGGTCATGAGCACGATCGCGAGCGCGAGGTACAGGCCGAACCCGATGAGCAGGAACGGCCACATCCGCCGGTCGGCCGGGCTGACCTTCACCAGGGGAGCCCGCACTTCCCGCGGCGGCGGCTTCGGCAGGCCGATCGCGACCAGCACGGCGATCACGGCCAGGATGACCGGCGCGACGTAGATCGGCACGATCAGCCCGGCGAGGCTCAGCACGCCGCCGAGCGCCGGCCCGACCGCGAGCGCGAGCCCTTGTGCGGCACCGAACATCGACATCCCCCGCACCCGCTCGGCGGGCCCCGACGTCAGGTCGGCGATGTACGACTGCGCTGTCACCGGCGTCGCGGCCCACGCGAGCCCGAACACGACACCGCGGGTGAGCAGCACCAGCGTGAACAGCACCGGTACCGCCAGGGTGCCGCTGAGCCCGAGCCGGGCGACGAGCGCGAACGCCAGGAGCGCGATCATCGCGCCGGCCAGGGAGATCAGCAGGACCGGCCGGTGGCCCCACGACGCGCCGCGGCGCCCCCAGAACGGGCTCGCCAGCACCACACCCGCGCCGCCGACCGCCCACACGGCGCCCAGCGCCAGTTCGCTGAACCCGAACTCCCGGGCCAGCGGCGGGAGGATCGGGTTCAGCATCTGCTGCCCCGCCATCAGCCCGAACACGGCCAGGCACACCACCAGGATGCCTCGCCGATCCGCGCTCACGCCGCGGCTCTTTCGTGCTCGGTGCCCGACCGCGGCGTGATGGACAGCAGGTCGGCGGGCTCTTCGACGGCCAGCCGGTGCCACCGGCCGGGCGGGACGATGAACGACTGCCCGGCCTTCAGTGTGGTCACCGGCTCCGGCCCTTCGTCTCTCAAGTAGACGCGCAGCGCGCCGGAGAACACGAAGAGCACCTCGTGCCCGTTCGGGTGCCGCTCCCAGTGGTCGGCGTGCACGGCGGTGTCGCTCTCGGCGTGGAACGCGCCGAGGCTCCACAGGCTCGCGGCGTCCCCGGTCAGTGCCTCGCGGCGGTCGCCTGGGCCGGATGCCTCGGCGACGCCCCCTGGCCGTAAGTGGATCATGGTCTTGAACAGGTCGTAGTTTTCGAACATGTTCCGAAAGTAGCACGCGCGCCGGTCGGGCGTCGACCGGCATGATGGAAGGCATGCCACGACCCATCGGCCGGCCGCCGACGACTTCACGCCCGCAGATCCTCGAAGCGGCGCGGGTGATCCTCGACGGCGAGGGCTGGCACAAGCTGACGGTCCGGCGGCTGGCCACGGAGCTGGGCGTCGGCACGACGACGCTCTACCACCACGTCCGCGACAAGGACGACCTGATGATCCAGCTGCTCGACTACTACGCCTCCCGGCTGAAGCGACCCGAGCTGCCGGAGGACCCGCGCGAGCGGATCGTCGTCGCGGCGACCGTGATGCACGACGCGCTGGCCCCCTGGCCGGAGGCGGTGGAGGTCCTGACGGCCGACGATCTGCTCGGCGAGTCGGCCCTCTGGATGGTCGACGCCATCGTCGGCGGGGCGATCGGCTGCGGCCGGACCCAGGACGAGGCCGTCGAGCTCTACCGGAACATCTGGTACTACACGGCCGGGGAGATCCTGGTCCGCGTGCGCGCCGCGCGGCGCGCCGCGATGGGCCGGCCGCGCTACCGCGACGCCGTCTTCGAGAAGCTGGACGAAACCCGGTTCCCCAGTCTCGCGGCGATCGGGGAGCGCTGGCCGGAGCTGGCCGAACGCGACACCTTCGCCCGTGGGCTACGGGCGTTCGTCGACGGGATGCTCGCTCAGGAATCCAAGTAGCGCAACACGGCCAGCACCCGGCGATTGTCCCCTTCGGACGGTGGCAGCCCCAGCTTGCCGAAGATCGACGTCACGTACTTCTCGACCGAGCCGGCCGAGAGGAACAGCTCCGCCGCGATCGCGGAGTTCGACCGGCCTTCGGCCATCAGGCCCAGCACCTCGCGTTCGCGCGGGGTGAGCCCGCTCAGCGCGTCCGTCCGGCGGGTCGCCGAGAACAGCTGGCGGACGACTTCGGGGTCGAGGACCGTTTCGCCGTCCGCGACCCGGCGCAGCGCGTCCAGGAAGTCCGACACCTCGGCGACGCGGTCCTTCAGCAGGTAGCCGACGCCGCCCGCGCGGTCGGCCAGCAGCTGCGCCGCGTACTCGGTCTCGACGTACTGGGAGAACAGCAGGATCGCGCAGCCGGGCAGCTCGCCGCGCAACGCGATCGCCGCCCGCAGGCCCTCGTCGGTGTGCGACGGCGGCATCCTGATGTCCACAATGGACACATCGGGCGAGTGCTCGGTCACCGCGGCGCGCAGGGCGTCGGCGTCCTTCACCGCGGCGACGACCTCGTGGCCGCGGAAGTTCAGCAGCTCCACCAGGCCCTGGCGCAGGATGGTGGAGTCCTCCGCGATGACGATCCGCATGCCGCCGACCCTAGCGGTTCGGGAAGCCGGCCGGTCGTGTGTTCGTCGGAGTCAGCCGGCCGGATCCGGCTCTTCGAGCCGGTTCGACCGCCGGCGCCGCCCGGCGCGGGTGACGTCGCTTCGCCTCGCCCGGCGACGTAGTACGTTTTGGCCGGCAAGGAGTGCTGACGCCAAGTCGCTCGCGCCGGCGGAGTCTCCGCGTCGACGGCTTACGAAGCGATCGACTCGCCGTACACACGCGGTTCCACCGTGGTGCACTCCGCGCAGCCTCATCGTGGCAGCGGCACCCGCGCGGTCACTTCGGTCGGACCGCCCGGCGGGCTGGTCACGGCCAGCCCGCCGTCGACCGTCCGCAGCCGTTCGGCGACCCCGGCGAGCCCGCCGCCGGGCACGATCCGGGCCCCGCCCCGGCCGCTGTCGCGCACGAGCAGCCACAGCACATCCCGGTCCTCGCGGATCTCGACCAGCGTCGCGCCGCCGTGTTTCGCGGCGTTCGTCAGCAGCTCGGCGGCGCTGAAGTAGACGATCGTCTCCAGTGACGGCGGTGGCCGCCGGGGGAGTTCGACGGTGACCCGCGCGTCCATGCCGGACGTCGCGACGAGCGTGGCCAGCGCCACGTCGAGGCCGGCGTCCAAGGCCGCCGGGTGGATGCCGCGGGCGAGGTCCCGAAGCTCGGTCAGCGCCTGCTTCGCGTTGGCGTGCGCGGCGGTGACCAGCTGCCGGACCTGGGCGACGTCGAGGTCGTCGGCTTTCAGCTCGTCCTTGGCCAGCCCCAGTTTCATGGCCAGCGCCACCAGCTGGGCCTGGGCGCCGTCGTGCAGGTCGCGCTCGATCCGCCGCAGCCGCAACGCCGAGTCCTCGACCGCCGTCGCCCGGCTCGCCTCCAGGTCGCGGACCCGCTCGGACAGCACGCGCTCGCCGAGCAGCCCGACCACGAGCAGCCGGTCGAGCGCGACGAAGGCGTGCACCACCCACGGCAGCGCCACCAGCACCAGCAGCCCGGACGCCGACCAGGCGAGCGCGCCCACCCAGCCCTCGGCGCGGATGCCGAAGACGGGCAGGTGCTGCTCGCCGAGCGGGAACCAGAGGAAGGCGTAGCTGGTCGCGGCCAGGCCGAAGAACGTCGCGGAGAACGCCGTGAGCAGGCCGGCGAAGGTCAGCGGGAGCCGTAGCAGCAGGTAGCCCGCCGTCCGCCAGCCCGCCGGGTCGCCGACGCGCGCCTTCACCCAGCTCCACAGGCCGGGTTTCAGCTCGGGACGGCGCGGGGCAGGCACGCTCACGCCGAGCAGCGCCCGCGCCAGCCCGCGGTGGGCGGCGCCGAGGCCACGGGCGTAGAGCAGGGCGCCGGCGAGCACGAGGAACCCGATGAGCACGGGCGTCAGCCACAGGCCGAGCACGAGCACGACGAGCAGGCTGGCCAGGGAGAACAGCGTCAGCGGGCCGGAGAGCCACAGCCACGCGTACTCGGCCCAGAAGTCCCGCGCGGCCAGCGGCCCGAACACCCGCCGCAGCAGGTGGGGACGGGGCAGATCAAGGCTGGTCACGGCTCCAGTCTCACCGGTCCGCGCCGCGCTGCCCATCCGGATTTCCCCCATACCCGGCGGGGGCGCCCCCGAATTCCACGCTACCGGCCGGCACCGACGGTTCCGGTTGCCGGAAAGCCGTGAAGGGCACCTTCAGGGACGCTATGTCCCTGAAGGTGCCCTTCACGGCTTTGCCGGAAGCGCGCGAAAGCCGCTTCGAGGACCCTGCAGTCCTCAAAGCGGCTTTCGCGGAAACTCTCAGTCGTCGAGTTCCGGCTCGTCGCGGTCTTCGCGTGCCTTCTGCGCCGCTTCGCGCATCTCGATGACGTCAGTGAGCCAGTCACCGGTTTCGCGGGCGATGTCGCGCACCGCGCCGGTGATGATGGTCGCGATGTTGCCGATGTGGGTCGCGGCCGACTCGGTGATCACCTGGACCGTGTCCTTGCCGCTCTCGAACTGCCCGACCATGAGCATCGTCCTTCTATGCCGCGCGGAGTTCCTGGTCGCGCTCTACCGTAGCGCGTGCGCGCGGAGCGCCGTTCCACGGCAACGCGAGCTTCGTGAGCTTCTTCGCCACCGACCAGAGCTGCTTGTGCAGCGGGCCCGTGTGGTAGGGCAGGCCGTACTTCTCGCAGAGCGCGCGCACCTCGCCGGCGATCTCCGGGTACCGGCGGGCCGGGATGTCCGGGAACAGGTGGTGCTCGATCTGGTGCGACAGGTTCCCGCTCATGATGTGGAACAGCGGACCGCCGGTGATGTTGGCCGAGCCGAGGATCTGGCGCAGGTACCACTGCCCGCGCGACTCGTTCTCGGTCTCCTCCTCGGTGAAGCTCTCGACGTCGGCGGGGAAGTGCCCGCAGAAGATGATCGAGAACGACCAGAGGTTGCGGACCAGGTTCGCGGTCGCGTTGCCGGCGAAGGTCAGCGGCGCCAGCGGGCCGGTCAGCAGCGGGAACAGCACGTAGTCCTTGCCGACCTGCCGGGACGCCTTCTTGACCATCTTCCGGACGACCTCGGTGGTGTCCGACCACTTGCGCTCGCCCTTGACGATCCGGTCGAACTCCAGGTCGTGCAGCATCACGCCCCACTGGAAGAACACCGCCAGCAGCGTCGCGTACGCCGGGTTGCCCAGGTAGTACGGGTGCCACCGCTGGGCCGGGTCCATCCGCAGGACGCCGTAACCGATGTCGCGGTCCTTGTCGAGGATGTTGGTGTAGGTGTGGTGGATGTAGTTGTGCGAGTGCCGCCAGTTCTCGGCCGGCGCCACGTTGTCCCACTCGAAGCGCTGCGAGCTCAGCGCCGGGTCGCGCGTCCAGTCGTACTGGCCGTGCATGACGTTGTGGCCGATCTCCATGTTGTCGAGCACCTTCGCCAGCGACAGCGCGCCGACGCCGGCGAGCCACGCGGGCGGGAAGAACCCGGCGAACAGCAGCGCCCGGCCGGCGACCTCGAGACCGCGCTGGGTCTTGATGACGTTGTGGATGTAGTCGACGTCCTCCTGGCCGAGGTCGTCGACGATCCGCTGCCGCAGCGCGTCGAGCTCGCGGCCGAACTCCTCGACCTGGGCCGGGGTGAGTCGGTCCTGCAGACCGGTCATGGCGGTACTCCTTAAGCGTCGATCTCGACGTCCCCGACGGGGACGGAGATGCAGAGCTGGATTTCTTCGTCTTCTTCGCCGGAGATCTCGCCCGTCTTGGCGTTGCGGACGCGGCCGGCCGTCTTGAGCTGGGTGCAGGAGAAGCAGATGCCCATCCGGCAGCCGTGCTCCGGCGAGAGCCCGGCTTCTTCGGCCTGCTCCAGCAACGGCTTCCCGGAGTTTGCGCACTCGCGGCCGCTGCGCTTGAAGCGCACCTGGCCCTCCGCGTTCGCGGTGTCGAAGGTCAACGCGGGCGGCGTGAACTCTTCGGTGTGCACCCGTTCACCGAGCTGCTCGCGCACGGCGTCCATGAGCGGCTTCGGGCCGCAGACGAACGTTTCGGCGTCGCGGTACCAGGGAGCGGCCTCTTCGAGGTGCTCCGGCGCGAAGAACCCGCGCAGGTCGCCGCCGGTCTTCGCGTGGGTGTACGCGTGCACGACCCGCAGCCCGGGGTGCCGGGCGGCGAGCTCGGCCAGCTCGGTGCGGTAGAGCACGTCGGACGGGCCGTTCGAGTAGTGCAGGAACACGATCTCGCCGCGGTGACCCTCGTCGACGAGGGTGCGCGCCATGGCGAGCACCGGCGTGACCCCGCTGCCGCCGCTGATCAGCAGCACCCGCTCCGGCCGGGTGGCGGGCAGCGTGAACGTGCCGTCCGGTGTGGACAGTCCGACCACTGAACCGACGCCGAGCTCGCGGTTCAGGTGCCCGGAGACCAGGCCCTGCTCCTTGACCGTGAACTCGAGTTCGCCGGCGTACTGCGAACCGCACGGCGAATAGCAGCGGGTGCGCCGGACGCCGTCGATCGACACCTGCAGCCGGACGTACTGCCCGGCGGTGAAGCCGGGCCACGCGCGGCTGGGCCGCACGGTGAGCGTGACGCTGTCGGGTGTCTGCTTCCGCACGGCCGTGACCAGCCCGCGGACCTCCCGGCGGACCAGCATCGGGTCGACGAGCTCGAGATACCGGTCCATTCCGTGGGGCGTGAGCAGCGCCTCGGCGAGCGAGGCGAGCCGGCGGACCCGCTTGGGCAAGAGCGCCGTCATCGGACCTCCTCGATTACAGTGAACGACTGTACACTCAACAGTGCACGGCATGAGTGGACGACCTGTCAACGCGAGAGGCGGAGGATGTGACGTGAGCAACGCGGTAGACGCTGTGTCTAGCGGGGCTCCGCCCCGAGCCCCGGCAGGGGGCAGGCCCCCTGCACCCCCAAAAGAAGTCCGTACGCTGGACGACGTGCCAGAGGAGCCAGTAAGCCGTCAGGAGCGCAAGCAGCGCACGCGCCAGGCGTTGCTCGACGCGGCCTTGGACCTGCTGGCCGACCGCCCGTTCGCCAGCCTTTCGCTGCGCGAGGTCGCGAAAGGCGCGGGCCTGGTGCCGACGGCCTTCTACCGCCACTTCGCGTCGATGGAAGAACTCGGCGTCGCGCTCGTCGAAGAGGCGACGCGCACGCTGCGCGGCATGATCCGGTCCGCGCGCACCGACCCGGACACCTACCACGGGATGATCAGCGCCTCGGTGGCCACGCTGCACCAATTCGTGCGCGCGCACGAGGACCATTTCCGGTTCCTGACGCGTGAGCGGTACGGCGGCGGCCCGCTGGCGCGGGCCATCGGCGTCGAGCTGCGGATGTTCTCCGGTGATCTGGCGATCGACCTCGCCCGGTTCGCGACGCTGCGTTCGTGGACGACCGACGACCTGCACATGCTGGCCGACTTGATCGTTTCCGTGATGCTGGCGACGATTGTCGAACTGCTGGAAGCACGGCCCGGTGAAGATCCGAAAATCACCGGAATGGCGGAAAAACGGCTGCGGTTGATCTTGCTCGGCGTTCCACACTGGAAGACTCGCTGAACATTTTCCGCACGACGCCCGGATTCACCGGACAACTGCGAGACTTCCGACTCAGGTCAGTGGGGACTGTCGGTCCGGCGTGGTACAACCCACGGATCGTTCCTCGCCGATGAGGAGGTCGTGTGGCGGACAGCGAACAGCATCAGCAGCTCACCGTGGGTGTGGTGACCGAGTCACGCCCCGGAGAGCGCCGGGTGGCCATGGTGCCGAAACTCGTCGGGAGGCTCGCGCAACGCGGTCTGCGGGCGCTCGTCGAGCCGGGTGCCGGGGCCGGTGCGCACCTCAGCGACGACGCGTACACCCAGGCGGGCGCCGAACTCGGCGACGCCTGGAAAGCGCCCGTCGTCGTCAAGGTGAACCCACCCACGGCCGACGAGGTCGCGAAGCTGGGCCGGGGCACCGTGCTCATCGGCTTCCTCGACCCGCGCGGAAACCCGGAAGGGCTCGCGAAGCTCGAAGAGGCCGGCCTCCGGGCGTTCGCGATGGAGGCCGTCCCGCGGATCTCCCGCGCCCAGGCGATGGACGCGCTGTCGTCCCAGGCCAGCATCGGCGGCTACCGCGCGGTGCTGCTCGCGGCCCAGAAGCTCCCGCGGTTCTTCCCGATGCTCACCACCGCGGCCGGCACCGTGCCCCCGGCGAAGGTGCTGGTGCTCGGCGCCGGCGTCGCCGGGCTGCAGGCACTGGCCACGGCGAAGCGCCTCGGCGCGCAGACCACCGGCTACGACGTCCGGCCCGAGGTCGGCGAGCAGGTCAAGTCGCTCGGCGCGCAGTTCCTCGACCTCGGCATCGAAGCGGTCGGCGAAGGCGGCTACGCCCGCGAGCTGACGGCGGAGGAGCGCGAAGAGCAGCAGCGCCGGCTCACCGAGGCGATCACGCGGTTCGACGTCGTGATCACCACGGCGCTGGTGCCCGGGCGCAAGGCGCCGACCCTGGTCACCGCGGACGCCGTCAAGGGCATGCCGGCCGGTTCGGTCGTGGTCGACCTGGCCGGCGAAAGCGGCGGCAACTGCGAGCTGACCAAACCGGGGGAGGACGTCGTGGAGCACGACGTCACCATCTCGTCCCCGCTGAACCTGCCGGCCGAAATGCCTTCGCACGCCAGTGAGCTCTACGCCCGCAACGTCACCGAGCTGCTGGAGCTGCTCGTGACGAAGGAAGGCGAGCTGAAGCTGGACTTCGAGGACGAGATCGTCGCCGGGGCCTGCGTGGCCGGGCGCGAAGGGAGCGTCGCGTGAGCCCACTCGTGCAGAACCTGGCGGTGCTCGTGCTCGCCGGGTTCGTCGGCTTCGCCGTCATCTCGAAGGTGCCCAACACCCTGCACACGCCGCTGATGTCCGGCACCAACGCGATCCACGGGATCGTGCTGCTGGGCGGGCTGGTCGTGCTCGGCCTCGGCGTCGACGGCGTCTTCAACAAGATCCTGCTGGTGATCGCGATCGCCTTCGGCACGATCAACGTCGTCGGCGGGTTCCTGGTCACCGACCGGATGCTGTCGATGTTCAAGGCCAAAAAAGCACCGGCCGCCGATGAGGAGGACGAGAAGTGATCGACTTCGTCGCGATCCTCTACATCATCGCGTTCGCCCTCTTCATCTACGGCCTGATGGGCCTCACCGGCCCGCGCACCGCGGTCCGCGGCAACTGGATCGCCGCGGTCGGCATGGGCGTCGCGGTGCTCGCCACCCTGCTCACCCCGGGCATGGGCAACTGGCTGCTGATCGTCCTCGGCGTCGCGATCGGCGCGCTGGTCGGCGTGCCGTCCGCGCGCAAGGTCAAGATGACCGCGATGCCGCAGATGGTGGCGCTGTTCAACGGCGTCGGCGGCGGCGCGGTCGCGCTCATCGCGTGGGTCGAGTTCAACTCCACGGATGGTTACGCGCACGAACCCATGTACATCGCGATCGCGTCGCTGTTCGCCGCGATCATCGGGTCGATCTCCTTCTGGGGCTCGAACATCGCGTTCGGCAAGCTGCAGGAGCTGATCAGCGGCCGCCCGATCAGCATGGGCAAGCTGCAGCAGCCGATCAACGCGCTGCTGCTGCTGATCGCGCTGGGCTGCGCGGTGGTCATCGTCGCCGGCGGCGACTCCTGGCTGCTGATCGTCGGGCTGCTCGTCGCGGCGGGCATCCTCGGCCTCACCGTGGTGCTGCCGATCGGCGGCGCGGACATGCCGGTGGTGATCTCGCTGCTCAACGCGTTCACCGGGCTGTCGGCCGCGGCGATGGGCCTGGCGCTGGACAACACCGCGCTGATCGTGGCCGGGATGATCGTCGGCGCGTCCGGCTCGATCCTGACCAACCTGATGGCCAAGGCGATGAACCGGTCCATCCCGGCGATCATCGCGGGCGGCTTCGGCGGCGGCCCGGCGGTCGCGTCCGGCGGAGGAGCGAAGGAAGAGCGCCCGGTGCGCTCGACGAGTGCGGCCGACACGGCGATCCAGATGGCGTACGCCAGCAAGGTCGTCGTGGTGCCGGGTTACGGCATGGCCGTGGCGCAGGCGCAGCACACCGTCCGGGAGATGGCGAAGCTGCTGGAGAAGAAGGGCATCACGGTCGAGTACGCGATCCACCCGGTCGCCGGCCGGATGCCCGGGCACATGAACGTGCTGCTCGCCGAGGCCGACGTGCCGTACGAGCAGCTCAAGGAGATGGACGAGATCAACTCCGAGTTCGCCCAGACCGACGTCGCGCTGGTGATCGGCGCGAACGACGTCACCAACCCGGCCGCGCAGACCGACCCGACCTCGCCGATCTACGGGATGCCGATCCTCAAGGTCAACGAGAGCCGGTCCGTGATCGTCTTGAAACGCGGCATGAGCTCGGGCTTCGCCGGGATCGACAACGACCTGTTCTACGATCCGAAGACCAGCATGCTCTTCGGCGACGCCAAGTCGTCGGTGGGCGAGATCGTGGAGGAACTCAAGGCGTTATGACGAGCGGGTCGGATGTGCGTGCGGCGTTCACCGACCCCGCCGAGAACCTCGCGTTCGACGAAGCGCTCCTCCGGGTTGCGCCCGGGTCACCGGTCGTGTGGCTCTGGCGCAACCCGGTGTGCGTTGTCGTGGGGCGCGGTCAGCGGATCGCGCGCGAAGTGCACGTCGAGGCGTGCGAGCGCGACGGCGTCCCGGTGCTGCGGCGCGCGAGCGGCGGCGGCACCGTGTTCCACGACCCGGGCAACCTCAACGTCACGCTGGTGCTGCCGCTTTCGGGGGGCCGGGTGGCGGAGCCCCCGGCCCGAATGTCCCAGCCCGGCCCGGCCGACCGGCCGCTCGAAGCGCTCGGCAAGGTGATGAGCGCCGCCGTGGACCAGCTCGGGCTGGTGCCGCGGATCGGCGACCGCGGGCTGTTCGTCGAAGACGCGAAGCTGTGCGGCTTCGCCGTCTTCCGCACCAAGGACGGCCTGCTGGCCCACTCGACTCTGCTGGTCGAGACGTCCGCCGCCCTCGTCGGCCGCTATCTGACGAGCGCGCCGCCGGACCCGCGTCCGCTCGACTCCCACCGCAGCCCCGTCGCGTCGCTGGCCGAACACGGCCTGCGGCCCGGCTTCCCGGCGGTCGAAGCCGCGGTGCGCGCGGCGGCGTCGCAGATCCTCGGAACGCTCGTGCCGCGCCCGCCGTCCGCGGCCGAGCTGACCCGGCAGCGGGCGCTGCTGCACACCCGCTACCGGTACCCGTCCTGGCACGCGGACGGCGCCCAGCGCGCGCAATGACCCGCCGATGTCGTGAGGGGCACCCTCATGGCCGTAAGAGCCATAAGGGTGCCCCTCACGGCACGTCTGTCTACTGTGGACCTAGCGGTTCTCGGCCGCCGAGAAGGTGACCGTGGGTACCTTGCGGGCCGACGCGCGGGTCGTCTTCGGCGGCTCCGCAGCCTTCCGGGTGCGAGCCGGCTTCGCGGGTTCGGCCTTCGCCGTGGTGGTGGTCTTCGCGCGGGTTGTCGCCTTCACCGGGGTGGCCTTCGTGGCCGCGGCCTTGGCGGTCCGCGTCTTGGCCGGCGCGGCAGCTTTCGGCGCCGCTTTGGTGGCCCGGGCCTTGGCCGGGGCGGGCGCGGCCTTGGCGGCGACCGCGGTACGACGGCCGGCGACCGGCTTCGCGGCCTTCGCCTTCGGGGCGGCCTTCGCACGGGGCTTCTTCGCGCCCGGGACGATCCGCGGCTGCCGCTTGCGGCCACCGGTGCGGCGGCCGGCGTCGGCGTAGCGCCGAAGCAGGGCTCGCAGCGTCTCGGCGTTGGCGAAGGAGAGGTCGATGTCGTAGTCGATGCCGTCCAGCGCGAACCCGACGGTCTCCCCGGCGGCCTCGCCGGTCAGATCATCCAGCACCCGCACAGCCGTGTTCCTGGCCACGACAAACCTCCCGTGCTCGAACGTGTGATGCGCGGGCACCCGGGTTCGGCGACACCCCGGGGCCGCCGACAGCTTGCAGCTTCCTGACGAGGATAGCCGTTGGCTTGCGTGATCCCGCGTGGTGGTGTGCGCTGATGCCATGTCCGGACAGACTTTTGACGTAGTGGTGATCGGCGCGGGCCCGGTGGGCGAAGTGGCCGCCGAGCGAGCGGCTCGCGGCGGCCTGAAGGTCGCGCTCGTCGAGCACGAACGCTTCGGGGGCGAGTGCTCCTACTGGGCCTGCATCCCGAGCAAGGCCTTGCTGCGGCCGGGAAATCTCCTCGCCGCGGCGAAACGGATCCCGGGGGTGCCCGTCGGCGACGCGCTCGACCCGGGCCAGGTGTTCGCCCGCCGGGACTGGTTCACCGGCAAGGGCGACGACTCGGGCCAGGTCGAGTGGGCCCGCGGCGCGGGCATCGAGCCGGTCCGCGGGCACGGCGTCCTCACCGGTGAGCGCGAGGTCACCGTGGACGGCGACCGCGTCCTGACCGCGCGGCACGCGGTGATCGTGTGCACCGGCAGCGTCCCGAACACCCCGAAGATCCCGGGGATCGACACGATCCGGCCGTGGGGTTCGCGCGAGGCGACGTCGGCCTCGGCCGTGCCGGCCCGGCTCGGCGTCCTCGGCGGCGGCGTGGTCGGTGTCGAGATGGCGCAGGCCTGGGCGACTCTCGGCGCGGAGGTGCACCTGGTGATCACCGGCGAGCGCCCGCTGCCGCGCAACGCGGACTTCGTCGGCGACCTCGTGCTGGCGGGCCTGCGGGAGGTGGGCGTGTTCGTCCACACGATGTCGGGTGTCGAGCGGGTCGCCGCGGGCGAGAACGGCACCGAGCTGACGCTGAAGGACGGCGAGGTCCTCGTCGTCGACGAGTTCCTGGTGGCGACCGGACGGCGTCCCGGCACGGCCGGGCTCGGTCTGGAGGAGTTCGGCGTCGAGGCCGGCGGCCCGCTCACCGTCGACGACACCGGCCAGGTGTCCGCAGTGGACGGTGCGTGGCTGTTCGCCGCCGGCGACGTCACCGGCCGCGCCCCGCTGACCCACCAGGGCAAGTACGGCGCCCGCGCGGCGGGCGACACGGTGGCCGCGCTGGCGAAGGGCGAGAAGGTCGACACCTCGCCGTGGAGCCCGTTCACCGCGACCGCCGACCACCACGCCGTGCCACAGGTGGTGTTCACCGACCCGGAGGTCGCCTCCGTCGGTCTGTCGGACGCGCGTGAGGGCTCGAACGACCGCGTCGTCGACATCGACATCGCGGTGGCGGGCTCGTCGTTGCACGCGGACGGGTACCAGGGCAAGGCGCGGATGGTCGTCGACACCGAGCGGAACGTGCTGCTCGGCGTGACGTTCGTCGGCCAGGACGTCTCGGAGCTGCTGCACTCGGCGACGATCGCGATCGTCGGTGAGGTGCCGCTCGACCGGTTGTGGCACGCGGTGCCGTCGTTCCCGACGATCAGCGAGGTGTGGCTGCGGCTGCTCGAGGCCTACGGGCTCTGAGCTACCGCGCGGGCAGGTCCAGGGCGGCCTTCGCCGCCCGGGCCAGGCCGGGATCGTCCGCAGTGGACGGTCCCGGCACCCACACCGCCTGCACCACCCGGACGGAGGTGCCCTCCACCCGGCTCGTGTAGGCGGCGTTCTCGAACCGCGGCGCCGGCGTGCCCCACTTGCCGGTCTCGGCGGCGAGGTCGAGGATCCCGCCGCCGCCCGGAGTGTCGACGACGGCCTTGAAGGCGGCCGCCTGCGCGGCGTCGGGGAAGGCGACGATGCCGACGGTCACCGCGCCGGCCCGGCCGTCGACGGTCGTGGCGTAACTCGCCCGCCGCACGCCCGAGCAGCTGGTCTGCTGCAGGCTGGCCTGCGCGTCCCCGAAAGCGTGCGACGCGCACCGCTGATCCTCGTCGGCGGCGCGCAGCGAGAACTGCAGGCTCTCGGCGGGCGCGACACTGGCGGGCGCCGAGGCGGGTGGCCGGCTGGAGGGCGCCGGCGACTGCGCGACGGGCGCGGCGGGAGTGTCATCCCCACCGGTGGCGACGATCACCGCGGCGACGACCAAGGCGACCAGCAACCCGATCGCCCCGAGCGGCAGCCACCGCACGGTCCGCGAAGTGGGCGCCGCGGACTTCCGCCGGGGAACGGGACCCGGCCGGGAGTGCGGGTAGGACTCCGGCGGGGGAGGCGGAGCGGCCGTCGGGTGCTTGAGGGTCTCGGTGCGTTCGGGCGGGGCGGCGGATTCGGTGCCGGCGGGCGAGGCGAGGGATTCGGTCCGCCCGGGGTCCGCGGCCGGCCGGTAGGGCGGAATCTGCTCGGCCCCGGGGAAGACAGGGCGGGCCGTGGCGGGTTTGGCGAGAGTTTCGGTGCGTTCGGTGTCCGCAAAATCCGAAGAGGTCTCGGGTTCGGCGGAATTCGTGGCGCCGGACCGGGGTGCGGTGGTCGAAATCGTCGCCGGGGTTGGTGCAGGCAGGGAAACCGTGGAGGCACTGTCCTCGGCGGACTCGGCGGACTCGGCGGACTCGGCGGACTCGGCGGACTCGGCGGACTCGGCGGAGTTGCTGGGTTCGGCGGGCTCGGCGGGGTTGCCGGGTTTGGCGGTCGCGCTCGGGGGCACCGTCCGCGCGGGGGCGGAAGTACCTGAGGTATCGGCCGTGTCCGGAGTGATCGCGGGGGTTCGCGTCAGGCTGGAATCACCGGGCGCGACGGATTTCGTGGCACCGGGGTTCGCGACCATCGCGGGGGCCGGCGCGGGAGCCGCCGAGGTGCTGGTCGCCGTGGCTGTGTTCGGAGCCACGGCAAGGACCTGCACGGGGAGGGAGCCCGCCGAAGTGCCGGCCTCGGCGACGGATTTCGTGGTGCCGGGTGCGGCGGCCGAGTCCGGCACCGTCGTGGAAGCCTTCGCCGGAGCGGAATCCGTGGATACGCTGGGCTCGGCGGACTTTGGGATGCCAATCGCGGCAAGGCCTTCGGCCGCGGAAGGGCCGGCGACCGTGCGGGGCTCGTCGGTCGGTGCACGACCGGGGCTCGGCGCGTGATCTTGGCCGGAACTCGGGTGCTCTGACCCGACATCCGCATGATCCGGAGCAGAACTCGCGGGCTCCGACTCGACACTCGCGTGATCTGAGGCGGAATTCGCGGGCTCGAGACCCACACTCGCGTGGTCTTGGCCGGAACTCGCGGGCTCGAGACCCACGCTCGCGTGGTCCCGGCCGGAACCTGGCTGCTCTGACTCGTCATCCGCGTGATCTGAGGCGGAACTCGCGGGCTCCAGTTCCACACTCGCTTGCCCCGCATCGGAACTTGCGTGATCAAGCGCGGAATTTGCGTGATCCGCCCCGGAACTCGCGTGATCGAGGGCGGAACCCGCCCCGATCAGCGCGGTAGGCGGATCGGCGAGTTGCGTTCGGCCGCTTGCACTCAGCGCATTCAGCGCACTCACGGCACTCGGCGCACTCAGCGCACTCACGGCGCTCGGCGCGCTCGAAGCGCTCGCCGCCACCGGTGTCTCGGTTCGCCAGCCCGCGGCCGGGCGGGCGGACACTGTGGTCGTTCCGGCCGAGCGGGGCGTGGTGTCCCAAAGGGACTCCGGCGGCGTGTCGTCACTGAACCGGCTGAATCCCTCACGCAGAAGGACTTCGTCGGAAAGCTCGGGCGCCTCGGGGGCCAGGCCGCGGATCAGGGCGCGGACCTGGTCGACCGACCGGGGGCGGTGGGCCGTCGCCAGGGAGACCGCCGCCGCCAGCATGGTCGTGGGGGTCGGGTGCAGGACCCTCACCGGGCCCGCCAGGTCGCTCGCGGGCTGGTCGACCGTTTCGACGTACGGGCCGACCGCCACGATCGTGCCCACCGGTGCCGTGCCCGGGACCAGTTCCACGATGCGGCTTTCGCAGACCTGGGACAGGTCCAGGGCCTCCGTCGCCGGGTTGATCGCGTCGTCGTCGGCCACCAGGGGCCAGCCGTCGGCTCGCCATTCCGCTCCCAGCGGGGCTTCCAGCCGCAGCGCCGGGTCCGGCAGGTCGACGCCGATGACGACGATCACGCCGTGGGGCAGCAGAACCACCGCCTCGATCGGGCGATCCGTCACCGTGCCGACGCCGATCAGCGCGATCCCGCCGACGACGGTGCTGCCGCGGCCCAGGGACGCCAGCGCCGCCCGGATGTCGTCCGCCACCCGGGACTGCTGCCGCTCGAGGCGCACCAGTCGCACCGAAACCCTCCCTGCTCGTCGTTCCGGAGCATCACGCTAGCGCGCCCGGTCGTATCCGAGGCGCGACACGGGGACGACGCGGCCGCGTCCCACCGAAAGTGGTGCTGCGGGTGACTTGTGGTGTTCATGTGGCCAAACAGCACGGTTGGGGTGCAGAATGTGCTACAACGCATCGGAGGCGGTATTCGGGAGCCGCACTGACGCCGCGCAGCTCGATTTCAGGGCGTAGGGGAAGACGTCCCTCGTCGAGCAAGCGGAGGTAGCAGTGAGCACCCGTGGCAGCACCCGAGGTGTGGTGTACGTCCACTCGTCGCCGTCTGCGGTGTGTCCGCACGTCGAGTGGGCTATTTCGGGCACCCTCAACGCCCGAGTCGACCTGAAGTGGACGGCGCAGCCGGCCAGTCCGGGTCAGCTTCGCGCCGAATGCGGATGGCGCGCGCCCGCGGGCACCGGCGCCAGATTGGCGGCGGCCCTCAAGGCGTGGCCGATGATTCGGTTCGAAGTCACCGAAGAGCCCAGCGCGGGCGTCGACGGCGAACGGTTCTGCTTCGCGCCCGGGCTCGGCCTGTGGCACGGACGGACCAGCGCCAACGGCGACATCGTGGTGGGCGAGGACCAGCTGCGCGCACTCGTGAGCATGACCCGCGGCGGCGAGTCGCTGGCGCACAAGCTCGACGAACTCCTGGCCGCGAGCTGGGACGAAGCGCTCGAGCCGTACCGTCACGCCGGTGACGGTGCTCCGGTGACCTGGCTGCACCAGGTCGGCTAGCACGGGACTCCGGCGGCACGGGACCGGTGGCGGGGCCGGTACGCTCTTCCGCGTGACGACCCCCGCCTCCAGCCCCCGCCAGCGCTGGCTGGTGCCCGTCGTGGTCGTGGTGCTGTCCGTGACCGTGGGCGGCGGCCTGCTCGCGCGCGAGCTCTACCGCCGTCCCGACCAGCCCGCCGGCGACGCCTCGGCGCCGGTGACGGTGCCCCAGTCGGCGACCGGTCGCCAGCCGACCGAGCCGGACGTCGTCGGGATGACACCGGACGCGCAGTCGCACCCGCGTGCCGACGAGGTGCGCAAGGTGCTGGAGACGTACTTCTCGGCCATCAACGCCCAGCAGTACTCGCAGTGGACGTCCGTGGTCACCTCGGAGCGGGCGGCGCAGCAGCCGCCCGGCGCGTGGAAGGCCGGCATCAAGACCACAAAGGACAGCGAAGCCGTCGTCTACCGGATCGAGCGCGGCTCCGGCACGTCGCTGCGGGTCCTGGTCGGCTTCCGGAGCGAGCAGGCGGTCGAAGACGCTCCGACGTGGTTCCCCGAGCCGTGCATCCAGTGGCGGCTCGTGCTGCCGATGGTCGTCGAGAAGTCCGCGCTGAGGATCGCCGCCGTGGACAGCGGCCCACCCCCCGAACACCAGAAGTGCTGAAACGAGAACGGGCCCGGCCGAAGCCGGGCCCGTTCTCGTTGGTCAGCGTGCTCAGGCCGCCGGGGTGAACAGCAGAGCGGTGTTGTGCCCGCCGAACCCGAACGAGTTGCTGATCGCCGCGGTCAGCTCGACCTTGCGCGGCTCGCCCGACACGACGTCCAGCTGCACCCGCGGGTCCAGGTCGGTCAGGTTCATCGTGGCCGGGACGATGCCGTGGTACAGCGAGAGGATCGTGATGATCCCCTCGACCGCGCCGGCCCCGCCGACCAGGTGACCCATCGAACCCTTCGGCGCCGTGACGATCGCGTGGTCGCCGACCGCCTTGCGGATCGCGGCCGCCTCGCCGATGTCACCGACCACAGTGGACGTCGCGTGCGCGTTCACGTGCCCGACGTCCGCCGCGGTGACGCCGGCCATCTTCATCGCCGCGCGCATCGCGGCGATCTGGCCGATGCCCTCGGGGTGGTTGCCGGTGATGTGGTAGGCGTCCGAGGTGATGCCGTGCCCGGCGATCGTCGCGTAGATTCGCGCCCCGCGGGCCTTCGCCAGGTCCGCGCGCTCCAGGATGACCACGCCCGAACCCTCGCCGAGGACGAAGCCGTCCCGGTTCGCGTCGAACGGCCGCGACGCGGCACCCGGGTCGTCGTTGCGCGTGGACACCGTGCGGGCCTGGGCGAACCCGGCGAGCGTGATCGGGTGGATGCACGCTTCGGCACCCCCGGCGACCACGACGTCGGCGCGCCCGGAGCGGATCATCTCGACCCCGCTCGCGATGCCCTCGGCGCCCGAGGCGCAGGCCGAGGCCGGGGAGTGCACCCCGGCCCGCGCCTTCAGGTCGATGCCCACGTGCGCGGCCGGGCCGTTCGGCATCAGCATCGGCACGGTCAGCGGCGACACCTTGCGGAGACCCTGCTGGTGCAACAGATCGTTCTGGGTGAGCAGGGTGACCGGGCCGCCGACGCCGGTACCGATCGACACGCCGAGGCGGTCGGGGTCGACGTCGGTGTGCTCGTCCGTCGGTTCGGTGAAGCCGGCGTCGGCCCACGCCTGACGGGCGGCGATCATCGCGACCTGCTCGCAGCGGTCCATCCGGCGGGCCTGGACCCGCGGCAGGACTTCCGAGGGATCGACGGCCAGCATGCCGCCGATCTTGACCGGCAGCTGCAGCTCCTCGACCCAGTCGGCCTCGATCGTCCGGACCCCGCTCCGTCCGGCCAGCAGACCGTCCCAGGTGGACGTCACGTCCCCGCCGAGCGGTGTGGTGGCGCCGAGACCGGTGATCACGACGTCGATGTTGCTCATGGGTGTCTCCTCAAGGAGGGAAGAGGACTTACTTCGAGTTGGCCGACACGTAGTTGACGGCGTCGCCCACGGTCTTCAGGTTGGCGAGCTCGTCGTCCGGGATCTTGACGCCGAACTTGTCCTCGGCCTGCACGGCGATCTCGACCATCGACAGCGAGTCGATGTCCAGGTCGTCCACGAACGACTTCTCGGCGGTGACGTCGTCCTGAGCCACACCGGCCACCTCTTCGACGATCTCGGCGAGGCCGGCGAGGATCTCAGCGTTGTCAGCCATGGGGTAGTTCCCTTCTCGGTCTTACTGGGGGTTCTTGGTACCCGTGGGCGAGTGCCCGCGGGGAGCGTAACGGGATGATCAGGGGCAGACGAACGCCTGCCCGGCGTAGGACAGGCCCGCGCCGAACCCGACCGCCAGCACCACGTCACCGGACTTCGCCGTCCCGGCCTTGCGCATGTGGTCCAGCGCGAGGGGGATGGACGCCGACGAGGTGTTGCCGGAGTACTTGATGTCGTCGGCGACGACCATGTCGTCACGGGCCCCGTTGGCCCGCAGCTTCTTCGCGATCGCCTCGACGATGCGCAGGTTCGCCTGGTGCGGGATCAGCACGTCCACATCGGACGGCTTCAGCCCGGCGACGTCCAGCGCGCGCAGCGCGATCGGCGCGATCCGGGTGGTCGCCCACCGGAAGACCGACTGGCCCTCCTGGAAGATGAACTTCTCCTCGGTCATCCCGATCAGGTCGACGAGGTCGCCGGCGCTGCCCCAGGAGACCGGGCCGATCTGCGGCTCGTCGGACGCGCCGACGACCGCGGCGCCCGCGCCGTCGGCGAAGATGATCGCGTTCGCGCGGTCGGTCGGGTTCACCCAGTCGGTGAGCTTCTCGGCACCGATCACGAGGACCTTCTTGGCCGAGCCGCCGCGGACCAGGTCCGACGCGACACCCAGGCCGTAGCAGAACCCGGCGCACGCGGCGTTGAGGTCGAACGCGCCCGGGTTCGGGATGCCGATCCGGGCGGCGACCTGCGCGGCGGCGTTCGGGATCTGCGTCGGCATCGTGCAGTTCGGCAGGATGACCGTGTCCACTTCGGACGGCTCGACCCCGGCGTCGGCCAGCGCGGCGGTGCCGGCGGCGACGGCGAAGTCGGTGAGCAGCTCACCCTTCTCGGCGAAGCGGCGCTCGATGATGCCGACGCGCGTCTGGATCCACTCGTCGTTGGTCTCCATGATCTTCGAGAGATCGTCGTTGGTGACGATCCTCTCCGGCTGCGCGCTGCCGATACCCAGCACACGGCTGCCGCGGGAGCCCGGGTTGAGGCTCAGGGCCGGTCGGTCGGTCACGAGGCGTCCTCCTGGCGCAGCGCGGCCAGTTCGGCCGGCGTCTTCAGCGCGGTGGTAGTGGTGACGACGCCCTTGAGCTGCCGCTTGACCAGGCCGGTCAGCGTGCCCGCGGGCGCGAGTTCGACGGTGCGGGTGACGCCGAGCGAGACCAGGCCGTCCATCGTCAGGTCCCAGCGGACCGACCGGGTGACCTGCGCGACGAGCCGCTCCAGGTACTCGGCCCCGCTGGTGACGACGGCGCCGTCCGCGTTGGACAGCAGCGGGCGGGTCGGGTCGGCCGGCGTCAGTTCGGCGGCGTGGGCGCGCAACGCCTCTTCGGCGGGCGCCATGTAGTGCGTGTGGAAGGCGCCGGCGACCTTGAGGGCGCGGATCTTCGTGCCTTCCAGGGGTTCGGCGACGATCTTCGCGATCGCGTCGGCGGCGCCGGAGGCGACGATCTGCCCCGCTCCGTTGCGGTTCGCCGCGGTCAGGCCCTGCTCGCCCAGCCACGCGACGACCTGCTCGGGGTCGCCGAGCATCACCGCGGCCATCGACGTCGGTTCCATCGCGCAGGCCTTGGCCATCTCGGCGCCGCGGACGGCGGCGAGCGCGATGGCGTCGGCCGGCTCGAGCACCCCGGCGATCGCGGCGGCGGCCAGTTCGCCGACCGAGTGCCCGGCGACGGGCGTGTCGGCGGGGACCGGCGCGGTGGCCTGGAGGTGCTCGAAGGTGAGCAGCGACAACGCGACGATCAGCGGCTGCGCGATCGCGGTGTCCTGGATCTCTTCGGCGCCGGCTTCCGTGCCGAGGCGAAGCAGATCGAGCCCCGCGCGCTCGGACCACTGGGCGACGCGCTCGCGGGCGCCGTCGAGGTCGAGCCAGGGCGTGAACATGCCGGGGGCCTGGGATCCCTGACCGGGAGCGAGCACTGCTGCTGTCACCCTCTAAGACAACACGGCGACGGCACTTCCGCGGGATGCCGACGCTCACAGTGTCTGCCCGGAGTCTTTGTCGGAAACCTCCAAAGAAGCGCCGAGCAACCTCGCACGTAACCCGGATGCCTTGTCGGGTTCAACCACCTTTCGCTGTTAAGTCCATCACGTGACGGGGCTCTCGTAAAGGGGCTCACCGGAGCAAGGCGGGCATGCCCGGGCGCTCCCGCCCGGCCACTGCGGCCTCCTGGCTTCGCGCGGCTCGCCGGGCACTGTGTTCGTCGCACGCCTACTCCGATCCGAAGGCCAGAACCGCGGTACCCGTCGCGGCCGGCGGGCATTGAGCCCTACCTGCAAGCAGTGCTGGAGCTGCGCTCTGGCCCGGGGTTACCAGAGGCCGCGGGCGCGGGCCAGCCGGCCCACCGCCAGCGCGATCCGCAGCACCAGCGCGTCCCGGGGGTCCGTCGGCTGGCAGCCGGTGAGGTCCGCCGCCTTGCGCAGGCGGTAGCGGACCGTGTTCGGGTGGACGAACAGCGTCTTCGCGCACGTCTCCAGCACACCGCCGCTCTCGAGGTAGGCCTCCACCGTGCGCTGCAGCGTGGGGCCGGCTTCCTCCAGCGGGCGGGCGATCGTGTCGACCAGCAGCCGCTCGGCTTCGGCGTCGCCGGAAAGGGCGCGCTCCGGGAGGAGGTCCGCCGAGCGCACCGGGCGGGGCGCGCCCGGCCAGCCGACCACCGCCCGCAGGCCCGACAACGCCTCGGTCGCGCTGTGGTGCGCTTCCGCCAGGGTCGGGACCGTGGGGCCGGCCACCACCGGGCCGTCGGCGAAGGCCACCGACATCCGGCCGAGGATTTCCCGTTCCTTCACGCCGCCTTCGGTCGCGCCGCCGACGACGACCACCAGTCGCGAGCCCTGCACCGACAGCAGCACCGGACGTCCTACCCGGGCGGCGCGGCTGCGGACCTCGAACACCACCGTCGGCGGGTCCTCCGACGGCGGGTTGCCCACCAGCACCGTCGCCGCGGCGGTCGGGTCCCAGCCCAGCGCTGTCGCGCGCGACAGCACGGACTCTTCCGCGTCGCCGCGGACGATGCCGTCGACGACGAGCGCCTCCAGCCGGGCGTCCCAGGCGCCGCGCGCCTCGGCCGCGGCGGCGTAGGAGTTGGCCGCGGCGAAGGCGATTTCCCTGCCGTAGCGGAGGATTCCCTCGATCAGCGCGGCCCGCTCGGCCTCGTTCGCCGCGAACTCCGGCAGCTGTTCTTCGAAAACCTCGATGGCGAGCCGGACCATGCCGACGGCCTGGCGCAGGCTGACCCACCGCGACAGCTCGGCCGGCGCGTCGCGGAACGCCTCGGTCGTGAGCTTCAGGGCTTCCTTGGAGTCCCGCAGCCAGCCGACAAAACCGGCGGCGCCGGCCTGGGTGATCAGCAGGACGCTCGCGCGCTGGTCGGCGGGCAGCCGGGCGAACCACGACAGCCGCTGTTCCATGACGGCGATGCTGGCGCTCGCCAGGCTGCCGGACGCGTGCTCCAGCCGCCGGAGCGTCTTCGCGGACAGTCCGTGGTGCTTCGGCACACGCCGTGTGGTGGGTTCGGCCATTTCGACGCGATCCTACGTGGCCGCAACTTTCGTAGCCCGCGATGGCAACGCGGGTCGCTATGCGGCGCGTGTACCCCCTGCCTACGATCGCAGCCAAGCGGAGGAAATGGGGGCACCGGGATGACCGGTCTAGAGATCGACGCGATCTCCAAACGCTACGGCGACGTGGTCGCTCTGCGCGAAATGACGTTCGACGTCCGGCCGGGCGAATTGTTCGGCTTCGTCGGCAGCAACGGCGCCGGGAAGACGACGACCATGCGCATCGCGCTGGGCGTTCTTTCCGCCGACGCCGGCCAGGTGCGCTACGCGGGCGAACCCGTGACGCACGAAACGCGGCGTCACATCGGTTACATGCCCGAAGAACGCGGGCTGTACCCGAAGATGAAGGTGGGGGAGCAGCTGACCTACCTGGCCCGGCTGCACGGGATGTCCGCGTCCGACGCCAAGGCGTCCGCGGTGAAGTGGACCGAGCGGCTCGGGGTCGCCGCGCGCCGCGACGACGAGGTGCAGAAGCTCAGCCTCGGCAACCAGCAGCGCGTCCAGCTGGCCGCGGCGCTGGTGCACGAGCCGCGGATCCTGGTGCTCGACGAGCCGTTCTCCGGCCTCGACCCGGTCGCGGTCGACGTGATGAGCCAGGTGCTCAAGGAGAAGGCCGGCGAAGGCGTGCCGGTCGTGTTCTCCAGCCACCAGCTCGACCTGGTGGAGCGGCTGTGCGACCGGGTCGGCATCGTCCGGAGTGGACAGATGGTGGAGGTCGGCACGGTCGAAGAGCTGCGCTCCGGCGGCGCGGTGCGGCTGCGCGTCGACGTCCCCGGGGCCGGTGACGGCTGGGCCGACGGCCTCGCCGGGGTGAAGGTCCTCGGCCGGAAGGGCACCGTGACCGAGCTCGAGCTGGCCGACGACGCCGACGACCAGGACGTCCTCAAGGCCGCGCTGGCCACCGGGCCGGTGCGCGAGTTCGCCCGCGAGCAGCCGACCCTGGCCGACCTGTTCCGCACCGTCGTGACGACCGAGGAGGTCCCCGCATGAGCACCCCGGTCCCGGACGTCCGGATGACCCCGCTGAGCGCGGTCGGCCTGGTCGCCTCACGCGAGATCGGCACCCGCGTGCGGTCCAAGGCGTACCGCGTCACCACGGTCGTCATGCTGCTGCTGATCGTCGTCGGCATCGTCGTGATCAAGCTGATCTCGGGTGGCGGGGGCGCCGACGCGACGGTCGGCTTCACCCCGGCCACGGCCGGGCTCACCGCGCCGCTGCAGTCCGCCGGCAAGTCGGTCGACGAAAGCATCGACGTCACCCAGGTGACCGACGAAGCCGCCGGGCGCGCGAAGCTGGCCGACGGCTCGATCGACGCGCTGCTCACCGGCGACGGCAAGAGCGTGCACGTCCAGGTGAAGAAGGACCTCGACAGCAAGCTCGCGAACGTGCTGCAGCTGCTGTCCCGCCAGGTCGCGCTCGATCAGCAGATCACCGCGCTGGGCGGCAACCCGGCACAGTTCGAAGCCGCGGTCGCCACCGCGACGTTCGCCGAGGATCCGCCGCTGGAGCAGCCCTACGACTACAACGGCCAGCAGCTGGTGCTCGGCATCATCGCCGGCATCCTGATCTACCTCTCACTGATGATCAACGGCCAGAGCGTCGCCCAGGGCGTCGTCGAGGAGAAGACGTCACGGGTCGTCGAACTGCTGCTGTCGACGATCAAGCCGTGGCAGCTGATGGCCGGGAAGGTGCTCGGCATCGGGGTGGTCGGGCTGATCCAGATGGTCGTGATCGGCGCCGGCGGGGTGATCGCCGGACTGGCCACGGGGGTGCTCACCATTTCCGTTTCCGCGGCCATCGGCACGGTCGTCTGGCTGATCGTCTGGTACCTGCTCGGGTTCTTCATGTACTCGATCGTGTTCGCCGCGCTGGGCGCGCTCGTTTCCCGGCAGGAGGACGTCGGCGGCGCGGTGATGCCGGCGCTGATGTTCGTGATCGCCGGATACGTGGTGGGTATTTCCGTGCTGCCGTCGGATCCGGGCAACACGTTCGCCGAAGTGCTTTCCGTGATTCCGGTTTTCGCGCCGACGCTGATGCCGATGCGGCTGGCGATGGGCGGGGTGCCGGTGTGGGAAGCCGTGGTGTCGGTGGGGCTGGTGGTGCTGATGATCCCGGTGCTGATCTGGCTCGCCGCGAGGATCTATCGCAACGCCGTCATGCGCAGTGGCGCGAAGGTGAAACTGCGGGACGCCCTGCGCGCCGCCTGACGTTTCCCGGTTGTTCATCCGGCCCTCGGACCGCTTCGGCGTCCGGGGGCCGGTTTGTTCACGGCCCGCGACACCCGGTTCCCCCGAATGCTCGAGGCCGCCCGGCGCTTGCGGTTTACGCTGCGCCGGACGGCCTCGTCTCCCCGGTCCCCACCGGTAGAACCAGTATGGCCACCAACGATCTTTGCGCGCCAGTCGTCTCACTCGATCGTGGGGCGCACGAGTTGCCGCCGGTGGGTACCTGATCAACGATCCGGTGCACAACAGCGGCACCACCCGAATCGCGGCGCGATTCGGTGCGAAACATCAAGAGGGAGTCGGCATGGGCCAGCAACTCAAGGACGGACTGGGACAGGCGTGGAACCTCGTGGCCACGTTCGTCCCGAAACTCGTCGGTTTCCTGATCATCCTGCTGATCGGCTGGCTGATCGCGAAGGCCATCGCGAAAGGCCTGAGCCTCGTCCTCGGAAAGGTCGGCTTCGGCAAGCTGATCGAGAAGACGGGCCTTTCCGCCAGCATCGGCCAGCAGAAGATCGACGCGGCCGGGATCCTCGTGAAACTGGTCTACTACTTCGTCCTGCTGATCGCGCTGCAGCTGGCGTTCGGCGTGTTCGGGCCGACCAACCCGGTCAGCCAGCTGCTCAACGACATCATCGCGTTCCTGCCGCGGATCGTGGTCGCGCTGGTGCTGATCGTGGTCGCCGCGGCCATCGCGAAGGTCGTGCGTGACGTCGTCTCGTCGGCGATGTCGGGCCGCCCGGCCGGCCGGTACCTGGCCACCGGCGCCTACTGGCTGATCATGGCGTTCGGCATCATCGCCGCGCTCGGCCAGGTCAACATCGCGACCGCGATCACCGGCCCGGTCCTGATCGCCGTGCTGGCCACCATCGGCGGCGTCATCGTCGTCGGCTTCGGCGGCGGCCTGATCAAGCCGGCGCAGGACCGCTGGCGCGGCTGGATGGCGAACATGCAGCAGCAGATGGCCGAGACGCCGCAGCAGCGGACCGGCGAGATGGGCCGCAGCGAGGCGCCGCGCGCCACCGTGGGCGCCGACAACACCCCGACCCCGCCGGTCGGGACCCCGCGCCCCCAGATCTGAGCAGGGGAGTGACGAGACGGGCCCGGCAGACGAGGAAGCTGCCGGGCCCGTCTCTACGCTGGGGGCATGGGGGTCGTGACGGCGTTGTGGCGCTATCCGGTGAAGTCGATGCGCGGGGAGCGGCTGGCCGAGGGGGAGTTCGGCGAGCGCGGCCTCGACGGCGACCGGCTGTACGCGGTCCGCGACCCGGACGGCAAGTTCGGCAGCGGCAAGAGCACCCGCCGGTTCCGCCGGATGGCGGGCCTGCACGAGTTCGCCGCACGCTACGACGGCGACGTCCCGGTGGTGACGCTCCCGGACGGGCGCACGGTCCGCGGCGACGCGGCCCACGAGGAGATCGCCACCGCGCTGGGCCGCGGGGGTGTCCGGCTGGTCCGGGAGGCCGGGATCCCGCACCACGACGAGGCCGCCGTCCACCTGGTGACGACGTCGTCGCTGGCCTGGCTGTCCGAACGGGCGCCCGGCGTCGACATCGACGCACGGCGGCTGCGGCCGAACCTGCTGCTGGACACGGGTTCGTCACCGGAACTGGCCGAGGAAGCCTGGCTGGGGGAGCGGGTCCGGATCGGCGGGGTCGAGCTGGAGATCCTCCGCCGGGCCGTCCGCTGCGTGATGGTGGACCTGCCGTGGGACGACCTCCCGGCCGCACCCGGGTTGCTCAGGACGATCGCCGAAACCAACGACCTGAAGCTCGGCGTGCACGCCCGCGTCGTCCGCGGCGGCACGATCCGCGTCGGCGACGTCCACGAGGTGGGATGTTCCGCGCCTCACAGTCCCTAGGGAATGCGCCCCTCCCGGAGCATGTTGGTCAGCGGTAGGACGAAAGGGGCGTCACGTGAACTACCTGCTGGAACACGGCTTCCGGGTGCTCGGACAGTGGATCTCCATCGCCGAGTTCGCCGGGCAGGTGTTCGCGCTGGCCGTGGTGTTCCTCGCGCAACGTCGCACCTTGTGGACGTGGCCGGTGCAGGTCGGCGCCACCGTGCTGCTGTTCGCCGTCTACGCCTCCGCGCACCTCGGCGGGCTCGCCGCCCGGCAGGTCGCCATCCTCGCCATCTCCGTCTACGGCTGGTGGGCCTGGACGCGCCGCAAGGACCCGGTGTTCGGCGTCGTCGTGCGCCAAGGCCGGCTCACCGAACGGCTCGTCATGCTGGGCACGTTCGTCGCCGGCACCACCGTGATGGCGCTGGTCCTGGACGCGCTGCACGCGTCGTGGGCGCCGTGGCCGGACGCCGCGATCTTCGTCGGCACCCTCGTCGCCTTCGGCGCGCAGGGCGCGGGGCTGGTCGAGTTCTGGCTGGTCTGGTTGGTCGTCGACGCGATCGGCGTGCCGCTGCAGATCTCCTCGGGGCTGTACTTCTCGGCCGCGATCTACATCGTGTTCGCCGGGCTGGTCGTGCACGGCTGGTGGACGTGGAACCGCTCGGCCAAGCAGCGCGTCGCGGCGCGCGACCACGGCGTCATGGCAGCATCCAGCTGAGCACCGGCGTGCTCTGACCCCACACGATCAGGCACATCACCAGCAGCAGCCCCACGCTCCACGGCAGGACCTTGCGCAGCAGCTTGCCTTCTTCGCCGGGCAGGTTCGCCGCGACGCAGGCGATGGTGAGGTTCTGCGGCGAGACCATCTTGCCGAGCACCCCGCCGGAACTGTTGGCCGCCGCGAGCAGGTCCGCGGGCAGGCCGGTCTGGTGGGCCGCCGTCACCTGCAGGGCGCCGAACAGCGCGTTCGCCGACGTGTCGGACCCCGAGACGGCGACACCGAACCAGCCGAGCACCGGCGACAGGAACGCGAGCGCGGCGCCGGCGGCCGCGATGAACGTGCCGATGGTGCTGGTCTGGCCGGACAGGTTCATCACGTAGGCCAGCGCGAGCACGCTGGTGACGGTGAGGATCGCGAACCGCAGTTCCTTGACCGTGGCGAGCCATTCGCTCGCCGCGCCGCTCGCGCGTACCGCCAGCACCACCGCCGTGATGATCCCGGCGATCAGCACGAGGGTGCCGCCGGTGTTGAGGAACGGCAGCGAGAACGTGTTGCCGGACACCGGTTTCCCGTTCGGCCCGGCGACGTTCAGCCCGGGCCAGTGGAACTTCCAGGTCGCCTTGTCGAGCAGCTTCTTGATCGGCGGCAGCACGGCGAGGGAGAAGATCACGATGATCAGCGCGTACGGCATGTAGGCCTTGACGACGTCGCGGCGTGAGTCCTCCGGCGGCGCTTCGGCGTCGGCGGTCGCGGTGCCGCCCATCCCGACGCGGACGGCTTCGGGCACCGCGCGGCGGGTCTGCGGCAGGGCCACCAGGGCGGCCGCGCCGGCGAGCGCGGCACCGATGTCCGCCAATTGCGGTGAGACGTAGTTGGACGCGAGAAACTGCACCACCCCGAACGCGACCCCGCAGACCAGCGCGGGCAGCCAGGTGTCCTTCAGGCCGCGCTTGCCGTCGACGATGATCACCAGCAGCAGCGGCACGACCAGGGCGAGCAACGGCGTCTGGCGCCCGACGATCGAGGAGACCTGCTCCAGCGGCAGGCCGGTGACCTGGGCGAGCGTCACGACCGGCGTGCCCATGGCGCCGAACGCGACCGGCGCGGTGTTCGCGACCAGCGCGACGACGGCGGCCTTCACCGGGTGGAAGCCGACGGCCACCAGCATCACGGCACTGATCGCGACCGGCGCGCCGAACCCGGCCAGCGCCTCCATCAGCGCCCCGAAGCAGAAGGCGATGATCAGGGCCTGGATGCGGGGGTCGTCGGAGATCCGGCCGAACGAGCGGCGCAGGACGTCGAAGTGCCCGGTCCGTACGGTGAGCCGGTAGATCCACAGGGCGTTGACGACGATCCACATGATCGGCCACAGCCCGAACGCGGCGCCCGACAGCGCGCCGGAGACGGCCTGCACGATCGGCATGCCGAACGCGGCGATCCCGACGACGAGCGCGACGAGCAGCCCGATGAGGGCGGCGTGGTGCGCCCGCATCCGGACGACGCCGAGGAGGACGAGGACGGTGGCCAGGGGCAGCACGGCGACGAGCGCCGACAGGCCCAGCGAGCCGAGGGGAGTCACGTCTTGTATGAACAGGGCCTGCACGAACACGGGCGACCTCCGTTTTCCACGATGCGAAAACGGCCTTTCGGCGAGTGTCCGTGATCCTCCTCACAAACCGGGCGGTCCGTCAAGAACTTGCGGCCAATCGGCGCAACTGGCCGGTCGTGAACCCGTCACGCGAATGACGGGTCTGATCACGTGGGTTACGGCTTGGGAAGGACGGCCAGGGCGGTTTCGGCGACCGTGCGGAGTTCGGCGGGGCTTGAGCCGCCCTTGCCGAGGGCTTCGATGCCGCGGGTGACGGCCAGCAGCAGGCTCGCCAGGTGGGCCGGGTCCTGGTCGCCGGCGATGTCGCCCGCGCGCTGGGCTGCCGCGACGCTCGCCGTGAGCTGTTCCCGCAGGTCGTGGAAGACGCGCTGGGCGCGGGCCGCGACGGCTTCGTCGTGCTCCGCGCACTCCGCCGCGCCCTTCGCGAGCAGGCAGCCCCGGCGGTCCCGGTCCGCCGCCGTGGATTCGGCGATCCCGGCGACGTAGTCGCGGATCCGCCGGAGGGCGCCGCTGTCGGGGCCTTCCAGCGCGCGGCGCGTCGACTCGGCGGACTCGGTGCAGTAGTCGTCGAAGACGCGCAGGAACAGCGCGTGTTTGTCGCCGAAGGCGCCGTACAGGCTGCCCTTGCCGAGGCCGGTCGCGGCGGCGATGTCGTCGATCTTCGTGCCCGCATAGCCGGTCGCCCAGAACTGGTCCCTGGCGGCGCGCAGCACCGCGTCCTGGTCGAAGCTCCGAGGTCGTGCCATGGCTCAAGCGTACCCATTCTTGACTGTCTCGTCCATAACGGCGTAAGTTCTGGACGAGACAGTCAAGAACTCGACCAGGGGAGCATCGTGACCAGCACACTGAAGGACAAGACGGCCGTCGTGACCGGCGCCGGCACCGGCATCGGGCTCGCCATCGCGAAGCGGTTCGCGGCCGAAGGCGCGCACGTGTTCATCACCGGACGCCGCAAGGAGGTGCTCGACGACGCCGTCGCCGAGATCGGTGGCAGCGTGCAGGCGATCCGCGCCGACTCCTCGAAGCCCGCCGACCTCGACGCGCTCTACCGGGCCGTCGAAGAGCGCGGGAAGGGTCTCGACGTCGTCGTCGCCAACTCCGGCGGCGGCGTGAACCAGCTGCTGGGCGAGATCACCGAGGAGCAGCTCGACGCCACGTTCGCCACGAACGTCAAGGGGGTCGTCTTCACCGTGCAGAAGGCCCTGCCGCTGCTCAACGACAACGCGTCGATCATCATCACCGGCTCGACGACGTCCACTCGCGTGGCGCCGGGCATGAGCGTCTACGCCGCGACCAAGGCCGCCGTCCGCAACTTCGCCCGCACCTGGGCCCTCGACCTGGCCGGCAAGAGCGTCCGGGTGAACGTGCTGAGCCCGGGACCGACGCACACGCCGGGCCTGCTGGGCCTGGCCGACCCCGGCGCGGAGCAGGAGCTGCTGGACGGGATGGCGGCCGCTGTGCCGCTCGGCCGCGTCGGCGCCCCGTCCGAGATCGCCGGCGCGGCGCTGTTCCTGGCGTCGGCCGATGCCAGCTTCGTCAACGGCGTCGAGTTCTTCGTCGACGGCGGCCAGGCGCAGGTCTGAGCGGCTACCGCAGGGTGGCGTGCGACGGCGTGAGGTCGGCGAGGGTGCGGACGCCCAGCAGCTGCATCGTGCGGACCATCTCCGTGCGGAGGATGTCCACGCAGCGCTGGACGCCGCGCTCGCCGCCGGCCATCAGGCCGTAGAGGAACGCGCGGCCGACCAGCACGGCGTCGGCGCCGCGGGCGATCGCCGCGACGATGTCGCCGCCGGAGAGGATGCCGGTGTCGATCCAGACCTCGGCGCCGCCCTGGATCTCGTCGAGCACCGCCGGGAGCAGCTCCAGCGGTGTCGGCGCGCGGTCCAGCTGGCGGCCGCCGTGGTTGGAGATCAGCACCGCGTCGGCGCCGTGCTTGACGACGTCGCGCGCGTCCTGGACGTTCTGCACGCCCTTGACCACGAGCTTCCCGGGCCAGGTGCGGCGCACCCAGTCGAGGTCGTCGTAGTTCAGCGTCGGGTCGAAGAGCTTGTTCAGCAGCTCGGCGACCGTGCCGCCGAAGTGGTTGAGCGACGCGAACTGCAGCGGTTCGGTGGTGAGCAGGTTGAACCACCACGCGGGGTGCGTCGCGCCGTCGAGGAACGTCTTGAGCGTGAGCGCCGGCGGGATGGTCAGGCCGTTGCGGACGTCGCGCAGCCGGGCCCCGCCGACCGGGGTGTCGACGGTCAGCATGAGCGTGTCGTAGCCCGCCGCCCACGCGCGATTCATCAGATCTTCGCCGGCGCCGTGGTCGCGCCAGACATAGAGCTGGAACCACTTGCGGGCCTCGGGCGCGGCGGCGGCGAGGTCCTCGATCGACGTCGTCGCCATCGTCGAGAGGCCCACCGGGATGCCGTTGCGTTCGGCGACGCGGGCCACCGCGCGCTCGCCCTCGTGTTGCATCATCCGGGTGAAACCGGTGGGGGCGAAGGCGAACGGCAGGGCCGACGTCTTGCCGAGGATCTCGCGCGTGGTGTCCACATCGGACACTCCGCGCAGCACGTTCGGGTGGAACTCGACCCGCCGGTAGGCCTGGCGGGCGCGGAGCAGGCTGTCCTCGAGCTCGGCCGCGCCGTCGGTGTAGTCGAAGGCCGCTCGCGGGGTCCGCTTGCGCGCGATCATCCGCAGGTCGGCGATGGTGTGGGCGTTGCCGAGGCGCCGGTCGGTCGGGTTCAGCACGATCGGCTTGGGCCGCAGGAGCTGCTTCAGCTCGTCCGGCTTGGGCAGTCGGCGCTTCGTCACCTTCATCAACTCCCTAGCAAGCGGGACCCGGCAGACATCTGATGTCTGCCGGGTCCCTTTCTAGCACTGCGTCTCTAGCACCAGGTCACGCGCTGCCGGAATCCGACGTCTGCGGCCCGGCGGCCGCGATGTCGTCGAGCCGGTACTTCGTGGCCGCTTCAAGGACCTTCGCCTGGTCGACCTCGCCGCGCTTGGCCAGGATCGACAGCGCGCCGACGGTGATCGACTCGGCGTCGACCAGGAACTTCCGCCGCGCCGCCGGCCGGGTGTCGGAGAACCCGAACCCGTCGGTGCCCAGCGTCAGCATGTCGGTCGGCACGTACGGGCGGATCAGGTCCGGCACCGCGCGCATCCAGTCCGACACCGCCACGACCGGGCCGTTCGTGCCCGAAAGCGCCTCGGTCACGTACGGCACGCGCGGCTCGCTGCCCGGGTAGAGCAGGTTGTCGTGGTCGATCTCCACGGCCTCGCGCCGCAGCTCGGTCCACGACGTCGCCGACCACACGGCCGCCCGCACGCCCCACTCCTCGGCGAGGAGCTTCTGCGCCTTCAGCGCGTCCGGCATCGTGACGCCCGAGACGAGGATCTGCACCTCGGCGCCGTCGCCCTCGGGGGCGTCGGCGTACTTGTACAGACCCTTCAGCAGGCCGTTGACGTCGAGGTTCTCCGGCTCGGCGGGCTGCTGGTACGGCTCGTTGTAGATCGTCATGTAGTAGAAGACGTTCTCGCCGTTGCCGTCCGGGCCGGTCTCGCCGTACATCCGGCGGAGGCCGTCCTTGACGATGTGCGCGATCTCGAACGACCACGACGGGTCGTACGCCACGGCCGCCGGGTTGGTCGACGCCAGCAGCAGCGAGTGCCCGTCGGCGTGCTGCAGGCCCTCACCGGTCAGCGTGGTGCGCCCGGCGGTGGCGCCGATGACGAACCCGCGGGCCATCTGGTCGGCGGCGGCGTACAGGCCGTCACCGGTCCGCTGGAACCCGAACATCGAGTAGAAGATGTAGATCGGGATCATCGGCTCGCCGTGCGTCGCGTACGACGTGCCGACGGCGGTGAACGACGCGGTCGAGCCCGCCTCGTTGATGCCCTCGTGCAGCAGCTGGCCCTTCTCGGACTCCTTGTAGGCCAGCATCAGGCTCGCGTCGACCGACGTGTACGTCTGGCCGTGCGGGTTGTAGATCTTGGCCGTCGGGAACATCGAGTCGAGGCCGAAGGTGCGGGCCTCGTCCGGGATGATCGGGACGACGCGCTTGCCGATCTCGGAGTCCTTCGCCAGCTCGCGGACCAGCCGGACGAACGCCATCGTCGTGGCGACCTCCTGCTTGCCGGAGCCCTTCCGGACGCCTTCGTAGACCTTGTCGCCGGGCAGCACGAGCGCCTTCGCCGACTTCGGGCGGCGTTCCGGCAGGAAGCCGCCGAGCGCCTTGCGCCGGCCGATCAGGTACTCGATCTCCGTCGAGTCCTTGCCCGGGTGGTAGTACGGCGGCAGCTTCGGGTCGCGCTCGAGCTCCTCGTCGCTGATCGGGATCCGCTGCGAGTCGCGGAACAGCTTGAGGTCGTCGAGGGTGAGCTTCTTCATCTGGTGCGTGGCGTTGCGGCCCTCGAACGCCGGGCCCAGGCCGTAGCCCTTGATCGTGTGGGCCAGGATCACCGTCGGCTGGCCGTGGTGCTCCAGCGCCGACTTGTACGCCGCGTACACCTTGCGGTAGTCGTGGCCGCCGCGCTTGAGGTTCCAGATGTCGGCGTCGGAGAGGTCCTTGACCAGGTCCTTCGTCCGCGGGTCGCGGCCGAAGAAGTGCTCCCGGACGAAGGCGCCGTCGTTGGCCTTGTACGTCTGGTAGTCGCCGTCCGGCGTCACGTTCATCAGGTTGACCAGGGCGCCGTCGCGGTCGGCGTGCAGCAGCGAGTCCCACTCGCGGCCCCAGATGACCTTGATGACGTTCCAGCCGGCGCCGCGGAAGTACGACTCCAGCTCCTGGATGATCTTGCCGTTGCCGCGCACCGGGCCGTCGAGCCGCTGCAGGTTGCAGTTGATCACGAAGGTCAGGTTGTCGAGGCCTTCGCCGGCCGCGATGTGGATCAGGCCGCGCGACTCCGCCTCGTCCATCTCGCCGTCGCCGAGGAACGCCCAGACGTGCTGGTCGTTGGTGTCCTTGATGCCGCGATCGCGCAGGTAGCGGTTGAACCGCGCCTGGTAGATGGCGTTCATCGGGCCGAGGCCCATCGACACCGTCGGGTTCTCCCAGAACTCCGGCATCAGCCGCGGGTGCGGGTACGACGGCAGGCCGCCGCCCTCACCGGCGTGCGAGTACTCCTGACGGAAGCCGTCGAGCTGCTGCTCGGACAGCCGGCCCTCGAGGAACGCGCGGGCGTAGATGCCGGGGGAGGCGTGCCCCTGGATGTAGATCTGGTCGCCGCCGCCGGAGTGGTCCTTGCCGCGGAAGAAGTGGTTGAACCCGACTTCGTAGAGCGCGGCGGAGGAGGCGTAGGTCGAGATGTGGCCGCCGACGCCCACGCCGGGGCGCTGCGCCCGGTGCACCATGATCGCGGCGTTCCACCGGATGTAGGCCCGGTAGCGCCGCTCGATCTCCTCGTCACCGGGGAACCACGGTTCGTTCTCGGTGGGGATGGTGTTGACGTAGTCCGTCGAGGTCAGCGCGGGCACACCGACGTTGCGTTCCCGGGCGCGCTCCAGGATGCGCAGCATCAGGTACCGGGCCCGCTGCTGGCCTCCCCTGGCCAGCGCCTCGTCGAAGGAGTCCAGCCACTCGGCGGTCTCCTCCGGGTCGATGTCGGGCAGGTGCGCAGCCAATCCGTCTCGGATTACGCGTACGCGTGCCGGGGTCTCCTTGCCGGAGGCGCCGTCGTTCTGCGGGGCCAAGGGGTCTCCTTGCGAAAAGTTGTAGCCGGTGGTGCTCGTACTCGGGGGTGTACGACTCTCCATCGTCGTCTTCCCTCCCGGCTTCCGCACTGCTACTAGGCGGTAACATCAGCCGACCCGATCGAGTCGCTCCCCGCGCGCGGTGTATCCGCGCGCGCGTTTTCTTCCTCATCACCCTAGGGGACGTCCTCCGGCGGGGTGGCAGACCGGTCCCCGAGGCACCCGAAACGCCGTCGCGGCGGGGGCCCGGCGGCCCGTATCCTGCGACACGAGTTGTCACAGATCCGGTGTGGACGGTTGCGCGCAGAGCCGCACCAGTGTTCGCTATCGGCAACCGGGTAGCCGAGTGTGGCGCAGCCGTACCCTCCACGAGGGTGCTAGAGCGCCACGCTCCGTCGTAGTTGGAGGAGTGAAAGCAGTGGTCGCCGCGGGAGACGCTGATCAGACCGGCGTCGCCGAGAGGCTCGGCATCAAGCCCGAGATGGTGGTCCAGGAGATCGGCTGGGACGAGGACGTCGACGACGCCCTCCGTGCGGCGATCGAGGAGCAGATCGGCGGGGACATCCTCGACGAGGAAGCCGACGAGGTCATCGACGTGGTGCTGCTGTGGTGGCGCCAGGACGACGGCGACCTCGGCGACGCGCTCATCGACGCCAGGGGCCCCCTGGAGGAAACCGGCGTGATCTGGGTCCTGACCCCGAAGACGGGACAGCCCGGGCACGTCGAGCCGAGTGAAATCGCCGAAGCGGTGCCGGTGGTGGGCCTGGCCCAGACCGCCAACATCAGCGTCGGCGCGAACTGGCTCGGCACGAGGCTGGTGTCCCCCAAGTCGAAGTCGAAACAGCGCTGAACCGGCCCCGCCCGGCTGACACGATAGGGTTGTCGTCGCAGGCACGTGTCCGTACGGGAGAGGAAACGCGGTATGACCGTCGAGGTCGGTTCTGAGGCCCCTGACTTCACGCTCAACGACTACAACAAGCAGCCGGTGCAGCTGTCGTCCTTCCGGGGCGACAAGCCGGTGCTGGTGGTCTTCTACCCGTTCGCGTTCAGCGGCATCTGCACGGGCGAGCTCTGCCAGCTCCGCGACGAGTTCGCCGACTACGACAACAAGGGTGTCCAGGTACTGGGCGTCTCGGTCGACACGCCGTTCTCGCTGAAGGCGTGGGCCGAGAAGGAGGGCTACCAGTTCCCGCTGCTGTCCGACTTCTGGCCGCACGGTGACGTGGCTCGCGCGTACGGCGTCTTCAACGAGCAGGCGGGTCTCGCGGTCCGCGGCACCTTCCTGGTCGACAAGGAAGGCGTGGTCCGCTTCGCCGAGGTGAACGCCCCGGGCGAGGCGCGCGACCAGCATGGCTGGAAGAAGGCCGTCGCCGAACTGGCGTGAGGCTTCCCGGCGGCGGTCCCCTTTCGGCGGGCCGCCGCCGTCCGGGCGCATAGCTCAGCGGAAGAGCACTCGGTTTACACCCGAGCGGTCGCAGGTTCGAACCCTGCTGCGCCCACCAGCGGAAACGGGGCCCCCAAGATCACTAGGGGCCCCGCTGACATCACCGATTGACATCAGTTGTCGTCCGCCAGCCGGTCCATCCGGGTGGCCATCCGCTGCTTGGCCTCGTCCAGGACATGCCCGTAGATGTTGGCCGTGGTCGCGATCGAGGCGTGCCCCAGCTGCTCCATCACCTCCCGGATCGTGGCGCCGTCCATCAGCAGCAGCGTGGCCGCCGTGTGACGCAGGTCATGTACCCGCGTCGGGTCGAGCCCGGCGCGACGCAACAGCCGGCGGAGCATCGTGTTGACGTTCCTCGGCTCGACCACACGCCCCGAACTCGTCACGAAGATCAGGTCGTCCGGCTGACCCGGCGCGAGGTTCAGCGTGGAGCTGAGCCGCTTGGCTGACTCCTCCCGGTGCCGGACCAGGGCGGCGATACACACCCGGCCGAGGTAGAGCGAACGGGTGGACTTCTTCGTCTTCGTCTTCCCGAACTCCAGCCGGCCGCGCACACGTTGCACGGTCCGCCGGACACGGAACGCGCCGGTCTCCATGTCGATGTCGGACCAGGCCAGGCCAAGTACCTCGCCCTTGCGCAGGCCGGTCGTGATCAGGATCAGCCACAGCGCGTAGAGCCAGTGCGCCGACGCCGTCTTCACGAACGCCTTCGCCTGCGCCTCTGACAGCGGCTCCACCTCGAACTCGCCGCGCGAGGGCGTCTCGACCAGGCGGGCGACGTTGCGGCCGATCAGTTCCTCGCGCACGGCGTTGCTCAGCGCGCTGCGCAGGGTCTCGAACACGTTTTGGACGTACCGGTCCGAGAGCGGCTTGCCGAGGACGGTCTGCTCCTTCCGCAGCTTCGCCACGAGCCCCCGAACATGGGCCGGGGTCAACGCATTGAGCCGCTTCGTGCCCAGGTGCTTCTTGATGTAGCGGCGGACGACGATCTCGTACCCGGAGTAGGTCGACGGCCCGCGGTCGACCTTGATGATCTCTTCCAGCCAGTAGTCGAGGTAGTCCCCGAGCTTCATGTTCGAGGAGATCGACGGAACGCCCTTGCGGTTGTTGTCGAGCATCTCGACCCGCTTGGCGTTGACCTCATCCCAGGTCTTCCCGTAGACGAACCTGCGTTTGCGGTCGCCGGTCGTCGTCAGGACGTAAACAGCGGCCTGGTAGCGGCCGTCAGCCCGTTTGACGATGGTTCCGAGACCATTTGCTGCACGACGTGGCATCAGGCAGCCTCCCCTTCCTGCAGCAGGGCGTGGACATAGCTGTCGATCGCGGCGCGCGGGACTCGCCGCGCGCCGAAGATCTTCACGGACTTCAGCTCGCCAGAGCTGATCAGGTCGTAGACGCGCGTCCTCCCGATGCAGAGCAACCGGGCGGCTTCCTCGACTCGCACTACGACCGTGTCGTTCTCGGTGGGCTTGGTCTCGGCATTCATGGGGGTAGGCCTTTCTGGTCGCGGTGCATGACTGATCGCCCGCGTCCCAAGGGGGCGGGTTCATCACGTTGAGTGCCTGCCGGGTTGGGCAGGCTGGCAGAGAGGACGGGGGCTCAGGCGTGGGAGGCCGGAACCAAACACCGCAACACCGCAAACACCGCAAAAGTTGCTCTGACCTGGGGATCTATCTGCGGTGTTTGAGGTTGACAGCCCGAGGTCTAAACACCGCAAACACCGCAACTTGCGGTGTTTGCGGTGTTTGGTGACTCCTGGTCTAAGGGCAAACACCGCAACTTCCGTGAACCTGTTTTCACTGCTCAGAGCTACTTTTCAGGACCAGTTGCGGTGTTTGCGGTGTTTGCGGTGTTTGTTTGAGAAGTCAGCTCGAATCGGTGCCGCGTTCGACCGTGTAGAGCTTCATCTTGGTGTGCGAGTCGACTTCGCTGCGTAACACCAGGTCGCCACGCCAGCGGTCCTTCTGCCCTGCCAGCCTCTTTCCCAGCGACTTCGGGGTCAGGGGCTTGCCTGCGGCAGTGGTCGGGAACGTCCCCTTCCATCGATCAGGTGCGCCGTACTCGGGTTCCGCATCGGCGCGCAACTGCTGCGCGGACAACGGCTCACCGCCGTAGAGGTCGCGCCAGGTGGCCAGAAACGCGTACCACTCCGCGTGGTCCTCATCCAGGCCGCGCCCTGCATCGGCGTTGGCCAGGAACCCGGTCACGCCGTGATGGGCGAGAAACCCACCGAGGTACTGGGCCCAGCGGGTGAACTGCCGCATCTGCGGGACATTTGTGGCGATCGGCGCGCCATTGGCCGTCCAGTCGAGCACCAGCGTGAGGACGTGGCGGAGCACCGTGGCCCGGTTGACCGGGTCGAGAATCCAGGAGTCGAGGTTGGGGATGGTGAAGCCGGTGCGGGCTTCCGGGCGAGGGCAGTTCGGATCGAGCCGCACCCACACTGTGCGCGAGGCCATGTCGCCGCCGGTGCGCAGATTGTTGCCGGTGGCCAGCCACAGCCGGTCGTTGGCGAAGTTGCTCGATACGTTCGTGCCCAGCCGCCGGTCCGACCACGTCCGTTCGGTGACCAGCCGTGCCAGCACGGCCGAGTTGACCGTCTCGCCTTCGGTGAGGTTGTCGAACACCACCACGCCCACCGAATCCGACAGCACCGTGGTGATCGACTTGCGCAGTTCCTCGTCCGAGTCGGTCCAGGTCAGCACCCGCTGCCCGACCAGCAGCCCGACGCACCCGGCGAGGATCGTCTTGCCGGAGCCGGGCATGGACGCCTCGATCATCCCGAACGGGGACAGCGCGTTGGTGAACGGCCGGATCAGCGGGGTCACGAGCAGCGCCAGGTAGTTCGCGCGGTCGGCCGGCGAGCGCCACGGGAAGTCGTGCAGGAACCGTTCCAGCAGGAACTCCCGGGCCGCGGTGACCTGCTCCGGCGTGGGCTTGTCCGGGATGGGGTCGAGGTGGCCGTTGGCGGTGAGGTAGAAGCCGGTGGCCGGGTCGTAGCCGGGGGTTTGCAGCAGCGTCCCGTCCGGGCGCAGCACCGGGGTGGAGATGATCCGTCGCAGCACGGGCAGACCCGGCCACGATCGGCCGGCGAGGACAGCTCCGAGGACGTTGGTGGGCGGTGAGATTTCCACGTCGTAGGTGTCGCCTTTCTCGTTGACCTTGTTCTGGATCACGTCGGTGTGGGTGGCCAGCAAGTTGGCCAGTAGAGCGGGTTTGAGCACCGAGGCGGCCACGGGCAGCGCGACGTCGTCGTCTCCGGCGGTGGGGTCGGCCGCGCCGGAGACCTGCTCGACGACGACGGGTGCGCCGTCGGCGACGTAGGTGTCGGGGATGATGCGGCCGTCGAGCGCGGCGGTCAGGACCCGGATGGTTTCCGGTGCGGCGCCGGTGCGCAGCCGGGACCGGCCGCCGGGTCCGACCGACCACAGGCGTGAGGTGTTCGTGCTGGCCATGGCGTTACCTCCATCGTGCGTGTGGTGCAGGCGGCGCCGAAACCGCGCCGCGCGTTCACGCGGTGGGCTCCAGCCGCTTGCCGGTGAACGTCTCGATCAGGGCCGAGCCGAGGACTTCGGCCATAGCCGGCGGGACGGCGTTGCCCCAGCCGTGGGCCTGCTTGTGCTTGGAGCAGGCCACTGTGTTGCCCAGTGGCCACGGCGACCGGGCTGGTGCGGGTGTGCTGGACATGGCGTTCTCCCGTCATGCGGCATTGCTTGCCTTGTGAAGCCGCGTACTGCGCAGCGAGGTGCGACGTCGTCGTCCCCAAGGTTCGGAAAGAGGGCGCCCGGCGCTGTACGGCGCCATGGCCGTATGGCGCGGTCTGCCAGGGTGACAAAATCGATTGGTCATTTGATCGTTATGAACCTCTAGTAACGGTCCAAGGGTTCATCGCGACAGCCTTGATATGACCGGTGAGCAACAGGATACAAAAGGGAGTGATGCGCGAAAGGCGATGCGCGCAGAACCAAAGACGCAGTCCAAATTTCGGCTTGGCGCCGCCATAGTCTCATTCATCGCATTAATTGCTGGATCGGCGTTCGTATACGCCATCACAAGCTTTCCGCTTACAGATGCAGGCTCCTTTGTCAGCCTGGCCCTTGGGGTTCTAGCGGTGGCGTCAACAGCCGTTGGAACATTTATTCTATTCGACAGAGGAACGAGAGGTTACGACGAGCAAGTTGATACCGAGCGCGAACGCCTGAAAGCTGTCACGTCGGACGCCGTCAAATCGACCGGAATAGGGTACCGAGAGCTACTTGAGCGATATCAGAAGATTGCCGAAGACGCGGAAGCAAGTACGCTGTCTACGACAACTCGTGAAACGCGTCCTTCTGGCGAGCCGCGACTAGATGTCAATTCTAGGGTTTCTCGTCTAGAGTCAGACTTGCAAGGCGCTCGTTTTACTAACCTGCTCATCGAGTACTACGCGCACGGCCTAGTTGAAGCTCGGAGCAGTTCAACAAATAGCCGCCGGTCTTCGTGGCTGGGCATGCTCGTGATCGCAATCGGCGTTATTCTGGCAATACTGTCCGGCGCCACTAGGCTTGTCGGAAACGGGGTCCAGATCTCTCTGATCGTCAGTGGGTCAGGCGTGATTACCAATGCGGTTGGAATTCTATTTCACCGACAAGCAAACAAGGCTCTGGCGCATATGGAAAAGCAGACTTCAAGACTGCAGACTGACATGTGGTCAGATCAAGATCGCCGTGTCGCAATCGACCTGATCGGCAAGATTTCCACTCAAAGCCTTCGCGACCAGCTCTTGGCTGGACTTGTACTTGAACTGTCGCATGCGAAACTTCCTTCAATACAGGGCATGCATCAAACTAATGATAACCAAACTCCCCCTCGTCCGACAAGTTGACGATGTGCAATATTGCTATTTGAATTTGACTCTCAGGATTCGCACTCGCGCCTCGTCCGGGGGCGTGTGCCGTGTCCGCGCACTCAGTGGTTTCAGACTACGCGGCAGGAATGGCGAAGCGGGGCAAAACGGTCACGCCGCGGCACGACGCCGGCGAGTGCGTTCCAGTGAGGCGACCGCTGCGCCCACGAGCCATTCGGCGGCCGGTGGGGTGACGCCGTTGCCGAGCTGGCGGACCTGCTCCCGCTTGCTACCGGTGACGACGTAGTCCGGGGTGAACGCCATCGCGGCTTGCACCTCACGAACGGAAAGCATCCGGAACGTGCAGTCCTCCACCGCCGGGGGGACCTCGGGCCAGCCCACGAGCGACTGGTGCCCGGCCGTGGTCAGCGTGCGGGCGGGTTCGGTCGCGGGCGTGCACATCTGGCCGGGGTTGCCGCGGGCGGTGTTGTGCCGCACGAGCATGTGGTGGTTGCCCGACGCGCACACCGTCGCCAGCGGCTCGGCCACGTCGCGGGCGTCGGAGCCTCCGCCGCGCAGTTCGGCGATGAACGCCAGCCCGGCGGTGTCGACCGTGGTCATTGTCGGCATCGGCGAGGCCGCCGGCCGCGCCACCCCGGTGCGGTAGTACGGGACCACCAGCGCCGTCTCGTGCCGCGCGGTCTGGGTGCGCAGTGGGTCACCGGTGCTTGAGGCGTGCTTGCCGTCGCGGCCCTCCAGCGGGACCAGCAGCCCTTCCCACTCGCTGGTGGTGCGGGTCCGGAACGGGTCGGCGACCGGGCGGGCGTCCTCGTTGCGGGTTCCACCGCTGGGCACCAGCAGCGCCCGGGTGTGCGAAGTCGTCAGGGTCGCTGTCGGCCAGTCGGCCGGCCAGGCCCTCGCGTAGCCGGAGCCCGGGCGGACGAAGGTGTTGCCGGTGGCCTCGAACGTCATCGGCCGCGCGTAGCGCTCCAGCCCGGCCCGGATGCGCTCGATAGTCTTCTCCGACAGTGGCTTGTCGCGGTCGCCGATGCGCTGGCCGAGGTGCGACCAGTCGATCACCGACGCCGCGGGCAGCGCGTAGGGCTCGACGATCGTGTTGCGGCACCGGCTGTTCGGGCAGCGGTAGAGGTACTGCTGGCGGTAGCGGCCCACGGTGCGGCCGGGCTTCCACCACTGCACCGCGGCCACCTCGACCTCGCACTCCGGGCACCACGCGGCCGGGCGGATGTCGAGGTCGGGCGCGATGTTGCCCTTGCGCCAGAACACCACGTACATCCGGTCGCGGGACTGCGGTGCGCGCGGGGCGGCGATCGCCGGGGCGTGCATGGAGTTGAGCGAGACGATCCGGTGGTCGTAGCCGAACGCGTCCATCGACGCCAGCCACGCGGTGAACGGCGGCCACTTCGCCGCGTCGACCACGTTCTCGACGATCACGATCTCGTGCCGGTGGGCTTCGGCGAAGCGCGGCACGTCCCACATCGTCGCCCGGGAGCGTTCCGCGACGTGGTCGGGCACCTGGTCGTCGCCGAACAGGACGCCTTGGTGGTCGTTCTTGGTCCGGGCGCGGCCTTTGGCGATGGAGTGGTTGGTGCACTCCGGGGAGGCCCAGAGGATGTCGGTGCGGCGGTAGCGGCGGGGTTCGACCTGGGAGATGTCGGCGCAGTCGTGGTCGCAGCCGGGGAAGTTGAGCTGGTGGGTTTCGATGGCGCGCGGGCTGTGGTTGGCGGCCATGACCAGCTCGACGCCGGGCACGGCGGTGGCTCCGAGACCGGATCCGCCGGCGCCGCAGAACAAGTCGGTGACGGTGTACATCAGCAGATCTCCCAGGTGAGCGTGGATGTGGTGTCGACCTCGGTGACGGCGCGGAACCCTTCGGCCCGCAGGACGGCCGGGGTGAGTGCATCGACGCGGTGCCAGTACTCCCGCACGACCGGTGCGGGCACCGGCCGGGATCGGCCGGCGTTGCGGGCCAGGGCGACGTCGAGCGGTGCGCGCACGATCACCGCGTCGGCCGCGACGCGGTGGTGGCCGGCGAGGTCGAGCCAGGTGCCGCGTTCCCGCGCGGTGGTGGCGGTGGCGTCGATCGTGACGTCGTGTCCGGCGGCCAGCAGCGCGTCCGCGATGGCGTGCACGGCCCGGACCGCGGCCGGTGTGGCGGCCGGGTCGTGCTCGTGGCGGCCGAGGACGGCGCGGGCCCGGTCGAGCGACAGCCGCACCCCGAACCCGCCGTACGCCAGCTGGCGGTCGCAGTAGGTGGACTTCCCACAGCCGGGCCCGCCGACCATCACCCGCAGCACCGGCACTCGAGCGCGCCTCACGCGGCCACGCCCCGGCCGGTGCGGCGTTCGATCGCCTCGGCCCAGCACACCGCGGTGGCGGCGACCTGGACCAGCTCGTCGGCCAGCCTGGCGTCGTCGTGTTCGGCGAAGGCTTCGTAGACCTCTTCGCGCAGGATGTGCAGCCAGGTGAGGCGCCCTTCGGCGCGGGCCATCTCGGTGGTGAACCGCGCGGTGTGGGCGGCGGTGACGGCGCGGCGCAGCAGCCCGGTCAGCTCGACGTCGGGGCCGGTGCCGTCGGGGTGGTTCTGCTCGCCCCACAGCGCGTCCTGGCGGGCGCGTTCGGCGGCGACCCTGGCCAGCACGGCGGCGGTGTGCGGCGAGACGATCGGCTCGGTGGTAGTCATGGCATTGACTCGCTTTCGGGAGGCGGGCACGAGAAGGGCCGGGCACGCGTGGTGCCCGGCCCTTTCTCGTGTCCTCTGTGGTCGGTGACGTCAGGCGGCCTGTCCGGCGGCGGTGGCGGTGTTGTAGAGCGACCAGCAGTCCTCGCAGTCGCACAGCCGGCCGATCCCGGGGCCGTCGAGGGTGCCGGGCTCGATCAGGACCGGGTCGAGCGTCGCCAGCGCGGTCGGGCTGGCCGCCCGCCAGGTCGGGATGACCTCGGGAGCGCCGGGGTCGACGTCGGCGCAGGCACAGCCGGCCGCGATACAGGGCCGGGTGTCGTCCTTGGTGGGGAAGTCGGTGTGGAAGCTGTCCAGGTGCCCGCAGGCACAGCGGTGCACGATGGCGGCCATCGGCTCTCCTCCTCGGTGTCCTTTGTGGTCAGTGGTGGTCGCGGGTGCAGCCGGGACAGGTCCAGTGGTGGCGGTCGTGGGCGAGCCAGCCGTCTTCGGCCGCGACCTTGCTCAGCTCGGTGCGGGTGTCGACGGCGGTCCCGTCGTGCTCGCCGACGGTGTCGGCGTACCAGGCGTGCCCGTCGGTGCAGCCGTGCGCGGCGCACTGCAGTGCCCAGCCCGGCGAGGTCTGGTCCCGGCGGATCACCGCGTCGGGGTTCATCCAGTCGTACGGCGGGTCGGGCCAGGTGCAGACCATCCCGGCCACCGCCTCCACCGACTGCCACGCCTCGTACGACGCCTCGGTCGGGTTCCCGGTGACCCACACCCGCCACCGCGGCGGAACCTGCACCCACGACGTCCGGGCGAACACCAGCGGGCGGCGGTCGAGCTGCGCGTGCTCCATCGCGATCCGCAGCTGGTATCCCACGCGGCGGGTCGTGTCGTCGGCGCGGATCTGCTCGTAGGGGCGGGTCCAGTCGACGGCCGCGCCGCGCAGCCACACCGCGGCCTCGCGGGTGTAGGGCAGCGACGCCGGAAAGGTCAGCGACAGCCCCGAACCGGTGTGGGTCAGCGTCCACCGGCCGGTGTAGCGCAGCGGCCTGCCCGACACGGCAGGGGTCAGGGCCAGCCCGGGCACGATGGTGGCTTCGCCGGTCATCGGCACGGAGCCGTCGGAGAACGCGAGCGACCCGGCGGTCAGCGCGGTCGCGGCGTCCGGCATCGGGTCGGGGTTGGGGTGTGCGTCGTGGTGGCGGTCGAGGGTGGCGGTCATGGCACTCGATTCCTTCCTGCGGTCAGGCGGCCCGGCGGGTGCCGGATCGCGGCTTGGCGCGGCGCGGGTTGTCCGCACCTGCTCGCATCGCGGTGTCGATCACCCCGTCGTCCTTGACCCACGAGTCGGGGGTGTTCCAGGTGGCGACCGCGGCCCGCAGTTCGGTGCGGGCGTAGGTCTCGTCCAGCAGCCCGGCGCCGACCAGCTGGCCCAGCGCGTAGGCGGCGGTCGAGAGAACCCGGTTGCGGGTCCCTGATCGCGCCGACACGACGCGGTCGACCTCGCCGCGCACCGCCGCTGAGATGTAGGCGTCCGGGGCGGCTACGGCCTTCTCACGTCGCCCTGACACGGCCGTGGGCGCACGTTCGACGTTGGCCTGGACCAACCACGCCGCCAGCTGCGTCGGGTCGGTGTCGTCGAACAGCTCGTACGCGCCGTCGGCGCGCACCGACCCCGGCGCGAGGGCGTAGCCGCCCCAGCCGCGGGTGTCGACGTGACCCGCGATGTGCTTGACCGTGGACGCCAGCCGGCACCCCGGCGGCGTCTGGAACCACAGTTGCCGGCCGGTGCTCGGAGTCGTCGTGGTCCAGGTGTCGGGCAGCGGGCCGCCCCGGCGGGCAGCCAGCTCCTGCAGCTCGGCCCAGCCGTCGGGACCGGCGGGTTCGTCGGGCTTGCGGACGTCGCAGTCGACGACGTGCAGCCCGGACTTACCGGGGAACACCGCGACGTTGTACGGCGCGCGCGACCACACCCGGGCGATCACCTCCGGGTCGGTGGTGGCCAGCGACTCCGGCGTGACGTGCCCCGCGGCGCACGGGCCCCGGCCGGCGCAGTTGTCCTTGGTGTGCCAGGCGGGCGGCCACTTGCGGCCGGGCATGATCGGGAACACCGCCCACCCTCTGCCAGCCATCTCCAGGGCCACCGCCTCCAATCGGGCGCGTTGCGCCTCACTCGTCATGCGCCGATCTCCTTTCGCCAGTCGGGCCGGGGATCCCAGGCCGCGACGTCGTGCAGGTGCGCCCCGAACGCCCGCGCCAGCCGCCCGGCCAGCCGGTCCACATCCGACGGCGGTTGACCCCCCGCGCGCAGCAGCGCCACAAGCGCGGGATAGGTGGCCGAGGCGTAGAACTCCTGGCGGTTCCACGCCCCGGCGACCGCGCGCCCGGCGCGGCGGGCTGTGGTGGCGTCGGTGTTGTCGTGCTCGGTCAGCCACGCGGTGATCTCGGCCGCGCGGTACTTCTCCGCCATCGCCGGTCACCGCCTGGATGCGGGGTTAGGAGAGGTGGGCGGTGTGCTCGATGGGCTGGCGCAGCACATAGGTGCGGTCGTGGGCCAGGTCGGCCACGATCAGCCGCATCTGCCCGAACGAGAACGCGACGTCCGCCACCGCGTCGAGGTCGGCCGCCGCGACGCTGAGCAGGGTGGCGGGTTCGTCGTGGGTGCGGACGCCGTGGCCGAGGTGGCGGGCGGAGAACAGCCAGCCGGAACGCAGCTGGTACTCGGTGACGCCGTGGTGGGCGAGCCCGTCGTGCACGTCCAGGACGCTGTAGGAGGTGGCGCCGCGGAAGTAGCGCTCCCGCAACCCCATCAGCACGATCACCCCGGCCGCGGTGCCGTCGACTCCGACGGCTGCGCCGGCGGCGGTGCCGAAGCCCATGCGGTATTCCCAGCCGTGCGCGTCGGCCAGGGCGCGGGCGGCGTCGGCGCAGTCGGCGGTGGCCGGGGTGCCGTGGGTGATGCTCGGGTCCCGGGTGAGGATCACCTCGTTGACGCCCTCGCGGTCGTCGTCGACCAGCGCCGACACCGGGACTTGCGCCGTGGCGGCGTTGGTGAGTGCGTCCGCCACGGAGTCGTGCGTCGTGCCGTGCGGCGGCTGCAGCGCGGCGAACCACAGACCGGGCGCGGACGCGACTTCGGTGTACATGCGGGGATTCATCGGGCCGCCCTTTCAGGACAGAATCGGGGTGGTCAGCAGCGGTTGAGCACGGACGTGATGGCGGCGCGTTCGGCCCGGTCGAGCGTCATGCCGTAGCGGTGTTTCACCGTGACCCAGCGGGCGACGTATCCGCAGTGGTCGAGGGCGGGCAGCCAGCGGGCGGGGTCCTGGTCGCCCTTGCTGCGGTTGGACGTCGCGGTGACCGCGACCAGCACGGCCGGGTCGTTGGCGTAGCGCTCCCGCTGCGCCCGGGACCAGCCGCGGGTGCCGGACCGCGCGGCCTCGGCCAGCGGCACCGCGTGGTCGATGTCCAGCACGCCCGGCGTCGTGACCGTGACCCCGTCGTACGGGGACACCCACGTGCCGCCCGTGATCCGGCAGCCCGCGCCGGTGGTGACGCCTGCGCCTTGGGTGCGCAGCGCGTTCTCCCGGGCGTCGCAGCCACCGCCGACCTGGTCCCAGTGCGGCCAGTCGGCGCGGCGGTAGTGGTTGCCGGTGTCCTCGGCCGCCACCCGCAGCGCGGCCAGGTCGCGGCGCGCCACGCCGACGTCGGCCCGCGTCGCCGGATGGTCGCCGACGGCGGCGACCGTGGTCCCGCCGCCGACAGTCGCGCCGTGGCATCCGGCCGGGGTCGCGGCGACGGCGGCGGTGAGGACGAGCGCGGCGACCGCGCGGTTGATCATCACTTGGTTCCAGCTTTCTGCGCGGCTTCGCGCTGCCTGCGCTGGGCTTCTTCCTGCTGGCGCTGCAGTTCGTCGTGCCAGGCGCCGGAGTCGTTGGAGGTCATGCCGCCACCGCCATCGCGGGCACCGTGGCGCGGGTGCCGGTGATGGTCCGGGCGAGCGCCTGGTCCTCGGCTCGCCAGATGACGACCGGGAACGCGCCGTCCTCGGTCGGCCCGGCCGGGCGGGTCACCGAGTGGCCGGGGGCTGCAGGGTGGGTGTAGGCGAACCAGCGCAGCCGGAACGTGCGCGCGTCGTGCCGGGTCGGGACCAGCCCGCCGGGGGCGGCGTCGCGGATCATGTCGAGCGCGGCGGCCGGGCGGGTGATGCCGACCGCGAGGATCGCGCCGTCCAGCGCGGTCAGCACGGCCGGGCTGTGCACCCGCAGGCACGCGTACAGGTCGGTGGTCGAGAGGTCGGGCGGAGACAGGAACATGGCGAAGCTCCTTTGTGGTCGGTCGGGGTGGTGGGCGTCGCCGGACCGGCAGGGCATGACAAGCGCCGGCCACCGGTCCGGCGGCCGTTTCGGGTACTGCAGTTGCTGGGTCCTCGCCGGGCGTCGGCCGGCGGGCGGGGCTAGTTGAAGTGGCTGCCCGGCAAGGTGCCGGTGCGCAGCAGGTGGCCGACGTAGCGCTCGATGCGCGACCAGTTGGCCCGCACCAGCTTCTGCGCTTCGCGCTCGTACCAGCCGCCGCTGCGCGAGCCGTGGCGGCGCATCCGGCGGAACTCGGCCCAGTCCGCGCGCGCACCGTTGCGGGCCCAGGACTGCGCTGCGGAGCGAGACATGCCGTGGTGGCGGTGGGCCCACTCGGCTCCGGCCGCCCACCCGGCCAGCGTCATCACCAGAGCGCCATCGACGGCGGACCGGTCGGTGGTGTCGATCTCGGCGTGCACGACCTGTCCGCCAGTGCGGGTCAGGCGCACCTGTTGCACGGTGATCCCGGCGGCGGCGCAGCCGATCGCGTGACCGACCTCGTGCGCGGCCACCGCGCGCATCGCCTCGGTCTCCCGCCGCTCGCGTTCGGCGCGGCGCTCGCGGGTGTCGGGCGAGCTGAACAAACCCATGACAACCTCCAGGGTTGTAACCGTGTGTGACATATCTGCTGTGCGGCGAGCAGCGCGAAGCCAAGGGCGTGGCAAGTGCGCGGCCGAGGGTGTCGGTCGCCGGGAAGTGCATATGCACTTCCCGGCGCACTTGCCCGACGCCCTGGGCTTGACCTGCGAATTCAACGCGTGAAGGGCATGAAGTGCGCGAAGTGCGTCGGCTTGCGGCAGCCGCGAAAACGGCTGTTTTTCGCCTGAAGGCGGGTGTGGGTTACGCGCCCTCGGTGGTGCCGCGGTCGGCGACGGCGTCGGCCACGTATCGAGCACTGACAGTGACGATCCCGTCCTTGCGGCGGACCGGGCAGCCCTCGTTTTCCAGCAGTTCCTTCACGGCCTTGCCGGTCAGGTCGGCGTAGGCCGTGTAGCCCGGAGCGAGCTTGCGCAGCAAAGCCGCGACATCGGTGGCCTTGAGGTCGCGGCCGGCCAGAACCTCGGCCACGTCGTCGAGCACATCCCGAACCTCAGGAGCGGCTTCGACCTGCGGTTTTCCGGCCGTTGCGCCGCCGCGGATGGCGACGGCGCGTTCAATCACCTTGGCGGCGTCGTCACCGTCGATGAAGTGCGTGCGCACGGTCATCGACGACTGGCCGGCCGGGAGCGGAACCCCTTCCCCGGACACCACCAACGTGCCTTTGTCCAGGCCAGAGCGCAGTTCGTGCGGCGCCGCGCCCCCGTCGACCGCCTTGTCCCCGACCGCCATCCGCGACTGCGACTCGGTACCCAGCGCCAGTGCGGCCCGGATGTGGGCGCCTTCGCGGACCAGCTTCGGCAGGTTCTGGTCGGTCGGGTCCTGGGTTCCCTGCCACAGCACCACATTCACCGCCCGGCCCTGATTCTGGATCTTGCGGGCGGCCATGAAGTACCGGGACTCGTTGGTCTGCCCGCCGTAGGGCTTCTTCGTGTCGTCCTTGGCCGGGTTCATGAAAGCGTTCTGCGCCTCGTCGACCAGGATCACGATCGGTTCGAACGGGCCGCCGCGCTTGGCCAGCTCGCGGGGGACGCCGTTGCGGTACTTGTCGCCGTCGAAGGCCAGCAGCCGCTTCTCCATCTCCTCGACACCCCATTCCAGCAGCTCAGTGGCCCGAATGCAGTGGGAATCGGTGGGGCCTTCGATCAGGGTTTCGGCGACCGGCTTGAACATTCGCCAGTCGCCGATGCCCTTGAGGTCGGCGATGTGCAGCTGCACTGACGGGTCCAGGACCAGCCACAACGCCAAAGCGCGCAGCGACGCCGTCTTGCCCTGCTTGGACAGGCCGGTCATCAGCAGGTGGCACTGCAGCAGGAACATCAGCACCGCGTCCCCGCGCAGGTCTACGCCCCACGGGGCCCGGCCGTTGTAGAGGTCGGCGGCGGTGGTCGGGTCCGTGACCAGCGGCGACGGCCCGATCGGCTTGTCCAGCTCACCGGAGTCCGCGGCCCAGACCCGGATCGTGCGCGGGGACGGCGGGGTGGACAGGAACACCTCGTGCTCGTGGCGGCCCATGTTCTCCGCCAGCTTCCGGCGCTTGCGCTTGACCTCCTCGGTGTCCACACCGGACGGGAGATGGACGTCGAACTCCACCCCGCAGCCGGCCAGCCGGATCGGACCGAGCATCGCGGCGCCGCCGTCCTCCATCAGCTCGATCTTGCGGCGCAGCTCGGAAATCCGCAGGTCACGCAAGGCGGTGACGACAATCGACGGGGTGATGATGACGTCGTCGACCAGCCGCGCCGAGGCCGGGCGGAACAGCTGCGGGACCGCCTGCGAGGTCCGGCCGAGGTTCCACAGCCAGGTCAGCACGCCCGCGGTCCCGGCGACGGCGAGGAACACGCCGTAGGTGACCAGGAACCACACGCAGAACGCGATCGCGTCGATCACCCCGATCAGCGGGTCCAGCACCCCGCCCTTGCCCCCGATCCACAGGATCATCCCCAGGACCAGCAGCAGCACCGCCACCGACACGGTGGTCAGGGCGACGGCCTTGGCCAGCTGCCACGGGGAGCGGATCCAGTCCATCGACCGGTCGTGGCGACGTTGCTTCTCGGCCACGTCGCGGGCCTCCCACTCGGCCAGCTTCTCGTGGTCCCCGGCGATCTCCGCCGCGCGCATCATCCGCTCGTAGCGGCTGGACCCGTGCGTGTCGCGCCACCGCTTGCACGCCGCCGCGGCCCCGAGCGTCGGGTAGACCAGCACGTTGCGGCCGACGAACTTGAGGGTGGACACGGTCCGGTCGTGGGTGACCGCGGTTTTCGCGGTCGTGCCGACCCACATCATCTGTTTGCGGTACTCGGCCAGGCGCCAGTCCCGCTGCGCTTTCTGGTCGGTGTAGAGGCGCCATTCCTCGTCGGAGACGATCACGCCTTCGACGACGTGGGGGCCGGACTCGACCGCGTCCGGTCCGGTGGACTGGTGCTGGTCGGGGCGGGAACGCAGCGGGTGGACGGTGGCCAGTTCCCCCGCCGACCCGGCGGACTCGACACGGGCGGACTCGCTGGACTCGGGGCGGGTGCCGGGGGCGGTGGTCGTGTGGTCGTCGTGGTCGGTGGGGTTCATCGTGGTGATGCCCTTTCGTGCGTGGACTGGCGCAGCACGCGGGCAGGACCGAACCCACCGACATACCCGGGTCTCCGGGGCAAGGTGGGTCCGACCCTGCCCGGGATGCGGGTGGGTCTAGTCGCGCCCGCCGCTCTGGCGGTCGCCGATGTACTGGTCGCGCAACTTCGTGGCCGGGCCCTTGCCGCACTTGAGGGTGCGGCGGATGGACTCGGCATTGGTCGGGTCGAACCCGGCGGGCCGGTTCTGGACCGCCGCAGTGAACTCCTCGCGCAGCTGCTCGGCGCTGCGTCGCTTGGGCTCCGGGATCGTCGTGCGCGCCGACCGGCGGACCGGAGGCGTCCGGCGGGCCGGGGCCGGCCGGGTACCCGCGGCCGTCGCGGTGGTGCTCGCCGATGCCACGTCGGCCACGGCCGAGGTGGTCGTGGCGGTGACCGGTTCAGGCGATGCGGACGCCACCGCGGGCTGGCTACGATCCCGGCCGGCGGCCCCGGCCCGGTCCTCCCCCCTCGCCGCGGCCGGGGCCGCCGCCGCAGTGGCGCCGGGCAGGGCGAGCCCGGCGAACGCGGACAGCAGCCGCGGCAGGCACCGCACGACCGCGACGGCGACGACCGGGCCGAGCAGGTGCAGCACCAGGCTCGACACCGTGAAGTCGGCAGCGACGCCGGGCAGGTGCGGCCAGGCGTTCATCCCCAGCGTCAGGCCGAGGAACACCCACTCCGTGCGGTCGACCGCCTTGTCGTGCAGCGGCTGGCCGCGGGTGGTCAGATACGCCCGGCCGGCCACCACCATCAGCAGCGCCAGCGAGCAGAACGGCTCGGCCAGCCACGCGAACCACCACCGCGGGCTGCCCGCCGGGGCGCCCTCGGCCGCGAACGCCTGCACCCCGGCCGTCGACCAGCCCAGCGCCAGCGTCAACGACACCAGCGCCACCCCCAGCACCAGCCGCCGCACCCGGGCGTCGCGGTAGGCCAGCACCCGCGGGTCGCGGTCGAGGCGCCACAGCGCGGCGGCCTGCTCGACCGCCTTGCGTCGCGAGCGGACCTTGTCGGTGGTGACCTCGAACGGCGCGGTGTCGGTCTCCAAGACCATCAGGCGGTGCGCCTCGGCGTGCTCGGCCACCCGGCGCCGCACCCGTCGGGTCATGCCCTCCCCCTCGTCCGGCTCCGGGCCGTCCTCGAGTTCGTCGTTCTCCCCCGCCGGCACGTGGGCCGGGGTCGGGGCGGTGGTGGCGAGGTGGTGTTCCAGGGCGGCCAGCCCGCGGGAGAACTCCCCGCCGTCGTCGTCGTGGTCGCTGGTGGTGGTGCTCATGCCTTGGCCTCCTTCCGGTTGGTGTCCTGCGGCACGCCCGTCTCGGGGGCGGTGGCGGTGCTCAGCTGGCGCGCGGGCGGCGGCGTGGTCACCACGGCCTGCCGGGCGGTGCGGGTGGTGCGGTGCAGCCGGATTTCGTTGGCCGCCCACAGCGCAGCCGCCAGGCCGGAGATCAGGTCGAACCACGGCCACCACACCGCCCCGGCGACCAGCGGCACGCCGACCCCCGCCAGCTCGACCGCGTGGCTTCCCGCCCACGCCACGGCCGTTTCCTGACGGGTCCGGCAGCGTTCGTCTCGGCTCATCCCCGCGGCACCTCCCTGGTCTCGGTGATCGAGCCGTCAGGCAGCTCGACGGTGAACGTCGTCCGGCCCGTGGTGATCGCCATCAGGTCGAGCGCGCCCGCACCGACCGAGGGCAGCAGCACGCCGGCCAGCGCGGCCAGCCACCACTGCGGGGTCCAGGTCCCGAACCCGATCCGGTTGGCCAGCAGCAGCAGGCCGATCCAGACGAGTCCGGCGATCACGTCGGACAGCGCGCTGCGCAGATGCTCGTTGCGGGCGTGGCGGATGGCGACGCGGGCGGCGGGGTGGTTGATGTCAGGCATGTGCGTGCTCCCAGTGCGTGCGGGGTCCCGGCGGGCCGTGGCCGGCCATCGGGCTGGTGGTGGGTTCGAAGTGGTGCGCGTCGTAGTCGTGGGCGTTGTGGGCGTCGAAGTAGTGGTTCACCCGCCCCGTCGGCGGGGTCAGCACCGCGGTGGTGGCGTAGCGGTCGGCGCGGGCCATGGCCCAGGTCAGGATCCGCACCACCAGCACCAGCGCAGCTCGGGTCAGGTGCAACCCGAGCCACAACGCGAGGGCGGCGAAGACCTTGCACAGCGCCCAGGTGCCGTTGCGCTCGACCAGGCGGCGCAGCAGCAGCACCGTTTCCGCCGCGGTGTCCGGGATCGGGTTCGGGTTGTCCGATGTGGGTGTCACGGCTGCACCTCGCGGGCCTGCGCGGCGCCCTCGCGCCAGTAGCGGCTGACGGTGCGGTAGTGGCCGGCCGCGTGCGGGAATTCCGTGGCCATCTCGGCGGCGCGGTCGGCCCAGTCGTCCATGGTCTCGGCCGGGGTCCGGTTGTCGTCGGTCATGCTCAGCACTCCTCACTGGCCGGGTCGACGCCCGGCCGGTCGGCGGCCGTCTCCGGGACGGCCGTGGCGGTGTCGGTGGTGTAGAGAAACCGCCACACGGCTTGCTGCAGCTCCACGAAGTCGTCCCCCGACGTGATCTTCGGGTAGCCGTGGCGGTGCAGGACGTCGGCGAGGTCGAGGACCAGACCGAAGGTGAACCGGGCGTCCTCGGCAGGGGCAGGAATCGGGTAGCGGCGGTCGTGGCTCATCGCGCGGGTGTCCTTTCCCGACAGTGGCGTGTGACGGCGGGTGGATTGGCGGGCGGCGTGGCCGTCGGCTCGCTAGACCTGCCGCATCTTGGCGGCGGCGTCCTCAAGGGCTTTTTGCACGGTCACGAGCAACCTGGTCAGGTCGGCGATGCCGCTGCGGGCGTTCTGGATCGCGCCCCCGACGGCCTGCGCGGACTCACCTTCGGAAAGCGCCGTCGCCGCCTGCTGCGCGAGCAAGCCCAGCTCGGTGTCCGCGTGAGTCAGGCCGCTGGCGGCGCCCTGGATGTGCTCGCCGTGGCTCATCTCTTCGAGCTGACCGGCGAGCTCGGCGTTGGTTGCCATGGGTGTTCCTCCTGTGGTCGGCGTGGACGGTGCGGGTTGCGGCGGTTGAGCTTCAGGGCGGATGCGGTCGCGGTAGCCGCTGCGGGCGAGGATCAGCCGGACGAAGTGCAGCAGCACCGACTGGCGGGCGTGGTTGTCGAATTCCTTTTCCCACCAACGGGTATCGCCGCGGGTGTCCTCGCCGGCCTGCAGGATGTCGGCGGCGAAGTCCGAGCCGCGTACGGTGCGCATCCGGATGTCGGCGACGTCGTCGCGGGCTAGATACAGCCCGCGCACCTGCTCGACGCTGCGGTGGCCGAAGATGTCGAGGATCTTGCCCGCCGGCGTCATGACGGCGACGTGGCAGGGCACGAAGGCGCCGTCACCGGGACTGCGGCGCCTGATGTCGACGAGATCCCAGCCGGTCATCGAATGCACGGCCCCGGCCAGGAACCAGCAGAACCCGTTGCCGAAGAACTCGACGGCGTCGGCATCGATCGTCCCGGCCGTGAGGGTGAAGTGCCTGCGGCCGCTCGTGGCGGCCCTGGCCATGCTCACCTCGCGCTGTCCGGCGAAGTCCTGCCGCAGATCCGTCCGGGGCAAGGACTCCACCGGGCTCACGGGGCCGGGAAGGCGGGAGCGCGGTTACCGAACACCGCGGCGACGCGCAGCCCGGCCGCGATGTCGTCGGCCAGCTCGACCGCGCGGGCCGGGTAGCCGTGCGCGGCCAGGTGCCGGCCCAGCGCGTCGACCACGGCGGCGCGCTCGGCCGGGGCCGGGTAGTGCGGGTAGTGGTTCATCAGGTCGGCGACGTAGCCGGTTTCCAGCTCGAACCCGCCCGGCCGGTAGGGCTGGCGGGAGGCGATGGCCTCTTCGGCGGTGGCGATCATCCCGGCGACCTCGCCGGCCAGCTGGTGCGCGGACACCCCGTCCTGCCAGCGCTGCGGCTGGGTCGGGTGCACCGCGGGGAACAGCGCCGCGAGGTGGTTTTCCTCGGCCGCCAGCACATACAGCAGCCGCATCCGATCATCGGGGCACTGCGCCTCGGGCAGCAGCCGCACCAGCCGCCGGGTGCTCTGCCCGGCCTGGTGGTAGGCGCCGCTGGCGATCTGGTTGGCCATCCGGACCGTTGTCGTGGTCACCGACAGCGTGGCGTTGAAGGACGTCCAGTCGTAGGGCTCGTCATCCGTGACGGCGACGGTGGCCGGGCTCGTGGTCGCGGTCGTGGTCGTGAGGGACATCGGCAAGCACTTCCCTTACAGGGGGCGGGTTTCAGGCGGCGGCGCCGGTCGCGTCGTCGTCGGCCAGACGGGTCCACTCGTGGTCCCAGTCGATGCCCTCGGCCTCCCGGCCGTCCGGGATCAGGGCGTAGGAGGCCTCCAGCAGCGAGGCCACGGTGTCGCGGGCCACCGGCAGTCGAACCGCGCCCGACGGCGAACTCAGCAGCACGTTCAGCAGGCCCGCGCTGCCGCCGGTGTCGGGCATGACCTGCACGTCACCGTCCCCGGCGGGTTCGGTCAGCCCGACACGGAGCAGATCGCGGGCGAAGATCCACCGCTGCCCGTCCAGGTGCAGGGTGACCGCCCACGGGTCGGCGGTGCGGTACTCCCAGCAGCCTTCGAGCGTCGCCCGGCCGTAAAGCCACACAGAGAACGGAAACCGGATCTGTGTCACGACTCCTCCCACAAGCCCAGCTCGGTTCCGAGGGTGCGGCGCAGGTCGAACAGGACGATCGCGGCGGAGAGGATGCGGTCGTGGTCGAACGCGAACCCGCCCGCGCGGGCCACGCGCACCGCGACCCGCAGTGGCATCCAGTCCGCCGCCGCCGCGTCGTCGGCGGCGACCGGGGTCGGTGCCTCGTCCGGCAGGAGGGCCGCGTAGGCGACCGTCACGTACCGGCCCCGGGCGGCGCGGCCGGGAGCGTCGAAAACCCCGACCTGGTGCACCGCGGTACCGGCGGGCACGGTGACGCCGGTTTCCTCGGCCAGCTCCCGCACCGCCGCCTCCCGCGCGGTCTCGCCGGGGTCGACGTGCCCGCCGGGGAGGGCGAGTTTGCCCTTGTGCGGGTTCCCGCCGCGCTGGATCACCAGCACGTGCCACACCCCGCCGCGCAGGGCGAAGGTGACCATGTCCGCGGCGTAGAACACCGGGGCCCGGTCATCGAAGCGGGCGGCGATCTTCGCGGCGAGTGAGCCGATCAGCGACATGACGTGTCGTCCTTTCCGGACAGTCGAGGTGGGCAGACGGGGGTGCGGTCACCGGTTGGGCTGGTTGGCCTCGCGGCGCGCCTTCTCGATGGCTTCCTGCTGGCGCTGCAGCTCGCGGTGCCAGGCGCCGGAGTCGTTCTGAGCCATGACGGGTCCTTTCTCGACGAAGGGAAGTGCTGGCAGATAGGGGGTTGCGGACCGGGGTGGGGTCAGGCGGCGAGAGTGACCGGCTGCGGACCGGTCACCAGGGCGGTGACGTAGGCGACGAACGAGCGGTCCGCGCACGGGTGGGCGGCGTCGGTCTGCGGGTCCCGCAGCGTGGTGCGCAGCCACAGCGTCAGCCGCGCCACCGACCAGCCCTGATGGCGGCGCTTGGCGATCGCGGCCACCAAGGCCTCCAGGAACACCGCCCGCACCCGGGGTGCCCGGACCGCGGCGCGGGCCACGATCGGGCTCAGCGGCGCCACGTTGGACAGCGGCGCCCGGGTCGGCGCCGGCACCCGCACCGTGGCCAGCTCGACCTGAGCGGCGGCCAGCAGCCGGACCTGGGACGCGACGTCGCGGTAGATCCCGGCGCGGGCCCGCATCACGGCGTCCGTGGTGCGGGTGGTGAGGGTGCGGGCGTTGGCGGCGAGCAGGCCGGCCAGCTGCTCGAACCGGCGTGCCACCGCCACCGCGGCTTCCCGCTCCGGCAGCGCCACGACCAGCGGGTTGCCTGCGGCCTGGTCCAGCTCGGCCTGCGCCAGCAGCTGCAGCTGGGCCGCGACGTCGCGGTAGACGGTGGCGCGGGTGGCCACCACGGTCTCCGGCAGCCCGGCGGTGGAGAGCAGGGTGGCGTTGCGGGTCAGGGTGTCCGCCAGGGTGCGGAACCGGTCGGCGATCGCGGCGTTCGGGGTGCGGGTCATGATCGGTCCTTTCGTGCAGGCCGAGGCGGGACCGGGCATGGCGGTCCCCTGGTGCGAATGCGGGAATTGCGAAGAAGTGGCGCGGAATTCGCGCGGGCCGGGTCAGGCGGCCGAGGTGGTGGTGCTGTTTTCGATCTCGTCGTGGGTGGCGTTGCGGGCGGCCAGGATGGCCCGGTCCATCCGCATCGCCTGCAGCCCGTGCGGGCCGTTGAACAGCTGTTTCAGGCTGCAGTGGGTCTGGTCCAGCCACTCCCACCGGTCCCACGGGGTCGCGGTCGCGGGCGGCATCGTGGCCAGCAGCCCGGACAGCGGGGCCGGGACGAACAGGCGGTCGGTCATGACGTCCTCCCGCAGCGCAGGGCGATCCAGGTGGTGACCAGCGACGCGGCCACGCCGATGGCGCGGTGCGCGGCCTGGTCCAGCTCGGTCAGCGCGGTCCCCGGCCCGGCGACGTCGATGACGCCGTCGCGGCGCTGCACCGTCGCGTGCTCGATGTAGCCCTGTTTCCCGGCCAGTCGGGCCATGGCCTTGAGCGGCTCGCGGCGGTCGATGACGTAGTGCGTCACCGCGTTGATCGCCGCGCCCGCCAGCACCGCCCGCAGCGGCGTCCGGAACCCCAGCACTCGCGTCACGGCGGTGGCGGCGGCGACCTGACCGGCGGTGTAGCTGGCCACGTGGCGGGCGCAGTGCTTTGCGCCTTCCCGGCCCGGCTTGCCCTTACCGGCCGCGTCCTCGTTGGACTGCAGCCACTGGTCACACACCGGGTGAATGTCGGCGAAGGTGGCCTGCAGCGCCGCGAACAGCGCGAGCCCCCGAACGGTCGAGTTCGTCATCTCAGGCCACCTCCCCCAGCGTCGCGACGTCGGCGGCCGGGCCGCGAAGCTCGATGACCGGCGCCAGCGCGGCGGGGGCGAACTCGGCCTGCTCGTAGGTGTCGTAGACGAACTCCGGCAGCTCGTGCGCCGGGACGTCCAGCTCGGCCAGCAGGTCCGCGACCCCGGCCAGCTCGTCCTCGACCCCCAGGGCTTCGGTCTCGTCCAGCTCGACCAGGTCGATCGCCAGCGCGTCGAATTCCAGGTCGTCTGCGGCGCCTTCGAGCTGGCGGCGGGTGGTGTTCGGTCGTGCGTTGCTCATCGGGTTGATCCTTTCGTTGCGAACGAGTCCAGACTAGTTCGGACTAGTTCAGTGATGGAATCGGCCGATCAGGTGAACTAGTTCGGAGAGGTTCAGTTCGGTAGGGTTGCGGGATGGAGAGTCAGCCAGAACGTGCAGGTCAAGCTGCATTCGAGCGGATCGCTGCGCAGATTCGCGAGGACATCAAGTCCGGGCAGCTGAGCCCAGGTAGTCAACTGCCGAATCAGCGTGAGGTCGCCTCACGATTCGACGTCGCTGTTGCCACGGCTCAGCGGGCCCTTGGGTATCTGCAGGAAGAAGGCTGGATTGTCGCCCGCGCCGGAGTCGGTCGCGTTGTTGCCGCAACGCCCGGTCGTGAGCCCTTGAGCTTGGAGCAGCTGTCGGAACAGGTTCGAGGCCTGCAGGCGGAAGTTGCTTCCCTGCGGCAGTCCGTTGACCAGTTGCAGGCCGGCCAGGCTTAGCCGTGGCCGAGGTCTCGGAAGAACTCGACGACGCTGTCAATCACGCCGCCGCTCTGATCCGTGGCGGAGTTGACTATCCCCGCCGCATCGTGCGGATGGTTGATCACCAGAGCGAGGATGGCCAGCGCGATCACTGCACCGACGATCTTCTTCAGGAGGCCGCCGCCAGCCTTCATGTTCGGGAGCATGTTCTTAGCCACTTGATCCTCCTGCGTTCTGGGCCTGTGTCGGCCGTTGATGTTGTTGACTTCATGAAACAGGCCGCTGAGCTGCACGAACAGGGCACACTAGGGGGCACACTCGTACACTGGGGCACAGTCGAACCGGGGGAGGTGGGGCAGTGAGTAACGATCAGCTGCGGAGGCTGCTGCTCCAGGCCGGCTACCTGCGTGACGACGGCTCAGTTGGCCTCAAGGTGTTCGCACGCGCCGTCGGGCAGCAGGCTGGGAGGACGTTCACGCACACATACGTGCGGCGCTGGCTTGACGGGATGGTTCCGCGCGACGCCAAAACGAGAGACGCCATAGTCTCCGCGCTCTCGCAGCGACTTGGTCGACAGGTCGGGGTAGGCGAAGTCGGTTTCGGCAAGGCGCAGAAGGTGCAAGCCGACCTTGGTCTGGACTACCCCGATACCTTGGCGGATAGCGTCAAAGCAGTCGCGCACCTGTGGCAGGCAGACGTAGACAGTATGGCGGCTGTCATTGACGCGCCGGCCAACTCGGCCGCCTGGAACGAAGCCGCCCTCTCATGGCTGGTGACGACACGCGACGACGTGCTGAGTGACACAGGCAAGCGGAAGGTTGGCGAGGCTGACATTCGAGGAATCCGCCGAACGACCGCCATGTTCGACGCGCTCGACGGCGAGCACGGCGGTGGTCATGCACGGCGAGCCCTGATCGAGTTTCTGCGCACAGACCTCGTCGGCGTTCTCGCGGGCGGCACGACGAATGAGCAGACCAAGCGAGAGTTATTCAAGGCGGCAACGCAGGCCACTTTGTTAGGTGCGTGGATGTCGTACGACGCCGGATTGCACGGCTTGGCTCAGCGCTACTTCATTCAGTCTTTGCGAATCTCGGAGAGCGCCGGCGATCGACTTCTTGGTGCCAGCATTTTGGATGCCATGAGTCATCAGGCAACTTTTTTGGGGCGATATAAAGAAGCCGCCAACCTGGCCAGATCTGCGCAGATGGGCACAACTCTCGCGGGCTCGCCCAGTGCCACTGCTCATTTTGCCGCAATGGAAGCTCGCGCCCTTTCGCGAATGGGAGACGTCGCCGGGTGCGACAGGGCGATGGCAGCCGCGGTGCGCGAATTCGAGCGTCGCGATCCTGACAATGATCCCGCAGATTGGTTTTCGTACTTCAATGAGGCGGAGCTGGCCGCAGAACTCGGCCATTGCAACCGCGACCTCGGTCGCGCGAACGACGGCGTCGCCTACGCCTCGCAGTCCCTTGGTCCGACGTCTAGTGGTTACGTCCGAAGCGACTTCTTCGCAACGATGGTTCTAGCCGATTCTCATCTCGACGGCGGCGACGTCGCCCAAGCGTGCGACGTTGCACTCAGGGCCATTAACATCGGAGAGAGCCTGAAATCTGCTCGATGTGGCGCGTACGTCGAGGAGTTCCGTACGCGCCTCACCAAGGTTGGCAAAAGTGTCGAATCCAGAGATTTTGTCGAGCGCGTGTCAACGGCAAAGCTCTGGACATCTCAGGACGCTAAAATGGTGCCCAATTACGCCGATCTCCGCCTGTCCTGATCGCCTCAACCCGCTTTTCTACTTCAGTGGCAGCCTTCGTTGATTCTTTCGCAGCAAGCCATAGAGTCATCGAAATCTCTCGATAGCTGGCTAACGTCTCGTAACCTTGCCATTTCATGATGTCAAAGCCGTAGATGTCGACAAATGTCCTATATTCCTCGGTCGTGTGCCAGCCGAAGCGCTCGTAGAACAGGGCTGTTTGCACCAGGTCCCACTCTCGGTGACCTATCCCAAAGCTGTCCAGGTCGATCAGGCATGGGCTGCCATCGCGTGCCAGAATCACGTTACCCACGTTAGCGTCGCCGTGAATCACGCCTGCTGGTAATTCAAATTCTAAGTCTGCATAGGTGTCTTTTAGTTCGTCAATGCGATTTCGCAGGAAATTGGCATCGTGGAATTCAAGGTTTTCCAGTGCGCCCATGTGGGACTCCAGTTCCCCGAAGGGATCCTTTGTCGGAAGCGATAGACCCTCGGGCGTTGGCAAGTCGTGAAGAGAGCGAATCAGTTCAGCCACTTGTCCAATGCTCGCATACTGCTCCTCTTCTGAGACGGACTCCCAGAAGGTTGCGGGATACCCCGATGCATCAACAGGCTGAGAAACGTCAAGAGCGCGATTGGCCGGGTAGTCGACGTCGGCCAACCATCGCGCAACTCCGACCTGGCGATTGGCGTCGCCAAATCCGCTCTGCTCGCGCGAAATCCGCAATATGATGCGGCCGTCAAGTCGAAATACGGCATTGGATCCAAGCCTGATCAGGTTGGCATTCGTACTATCTATGCCAACCTTCTGGCAGGCCACAATGGCGACCTCGGGTGCTGACTCCTCCGTCAAACTCTTCGCTTGACTCACTCGTCGCCCTCCTTGGTGTTCAGGGTCGGTTGCAACACTAGTCGGCCGTAACGGCCCTAAAACCAGTCGCCGTTGGCTTCGCGCATGTGGCTGCAGTAGTGCGGTTCTCCGAGGTGCAACTGCTCGATGGGGGCCTGGGTGGCCCAGAACGCTCGCGCCTGCGGGCTGGGATCGAGCTCGACCGTGGACCAGTGATAGCCGGGGCCGCGTGCCATGGCGGCGTCCAGCATCACCGTGCCGAACCCGCGCCGGAGGTACGCGACGTCCACTCGTATCCGACGGACAACGCCGCGGTGGTCGACACCGCACAGCTGCAGGTCGACGTCGGCGATCGCGGCATCTCGGACCCGGAGCTCCAGTCGCCCGATCCCGGCGCGAGCCTCCGGCCGGCGAGCCACCAGCAGGACCGGCCAGACACGGGCCCGCTCGGCAGCCTGCTCGGCCGGCGTGGGCTGCCCGTGCTCGATCACCAGCCATCGCGCACGGGGTAGGTGCAGCTCCCGGCAGAGGTTGCACGTCCAGGTCGAGGTGCGCAGGTCATGGTGGTAGCCACCGTTCACTCCGGCCTGTTCGAGGTCGTGGCCGTTGAGGCACCGAGCATGACGGCGAGCTGAACGGACCGGCAGATCCTCCTGCTCGGGGATGTTCGCGGCCCCCCTCAATGACCCTGGAATATCGCTCACGTGTTCGAGCGTAGTGGCATAACTGCTGTTCACGCGGCACTCTGGGCTGATGGGTGGAGGAACGATCTTCGACAGGTTGGCCGCCTCCGGCCAGCGAACGGCGGCACGGCAGACGGCCCGAGCAGAGCGCCGGGCCGCGATCGAGCGGGCGGTGCGGGTGCCCGCGCTGGTCGGTGCGGCTGTGCTCGCGCTGGTGGCGTGGTGGCTGTCCGGGTGGCAGATGTGGCCGTGGACGGGCGCTGTCGTGGCGCTGGCGGTGCTGGCGCTGCTCGGGGTCCGGCAGCGCCTTGGCGTGGCGTCTACGGCCACGGTGGCGCTGCTGGTGACCGACGTGTGGCTGCTGGCCTACGTCGACCCGTGGTGGTGGGCGCTGCTGGTGGGCCTGGCGGTGACCGGCGCGGGCGTGGTCGCCGCGGTGCGGCTGCGGTTCCGGGTGCGGCGTCGCGAGACGATCAGCGCGCTCGCCGCCGGCGGGGCGTTGCTGGTCGCCAGCGTCATTGGGCTCGTCGTGGACGCCGCGCAGCAGGCCGAGGACGCGCAGCGCGTGCTGGATCAGGGGCATGAGGAGGCGGTGGCGCGGATCCTGCCTCGCACGCCGGCCAGCATGGTGGCCTTCCTGGTTGAGCGCATCGCGTGGCCGGACCGGCCCTATGCGGTCACTAACGTGTGCTGGATGTTCACGCCGGAGGCGCAGCGCCAGCTCGCTGACGCTCACCACGTCCCGGACTGCCAGGCCGCGATCCGGGCCTTGGCCGGCCAGGTCACCGACCCGGCGGACTACGTCAACAACTTGTGGCTCCCCGGCCAGGCCAGCCAGCCCGGGCCCGGCGGGACGCTCCTGGTCGACGCCTGTCACCTCGACTTCTCCAGGCTTACCGACGACACACCGAACGCCTCACCCGGACCGCAGATCGGGCACCTGACCCTCACGCAGCAGCTTGGCGAAGGCCACCGGATCACGGCCTACCGTCCGTGCTGAACGTGCAAGACTCTGGCGCAAGCGGAGTGCCATGTTGTAACGGTCGGATCACTGACGCCGACCCAATGCGGGAGACTCTTCGCAAGGTACCCACAAGGGGGCAATGTTCAAAATGGAGCACGACTCCGTCGAAGAAAACGGCGTCCCTGCGGAAGTCATTCCTGGTGCACGTAAGGGGCGCTGGCACCTTGTCTTCGAATGGAAGGGTTGGTCGGCAGTCACGTCGGTGGTGACAGCCTTCGCGGCAATTTTTGCCGTCGTGGTTACCTTGCGATCCTTGCAGGTGACACAGGAAGGGCAACTTGCGGATCGTTTCAGTAAGTCGGTCGAGCAAATTGGTTCGGAAAAGCTAGACGTAAGACTTGGTGGAATATATGCCCTCGAAGTAATTGCACGTGATTCAACAGATAACTATGCAACTGTAATGGAAGTCCTCTCGGCGTTCGTGAGGGAACATGCCCCGGCGAGTTCGTGCCCGCCAAGAATGGGCACGGGAGAAGAGCGGAAGGCTCTGGCGACCGATATTCAAGCCGTGATAACTGTCCTTGGGCGGCGCGACGTGCGACAGGATGTGGAATCCTTGGACTTGCAGCGCTCCTGTCTTCAGGGAATTCGAATTAAGGGAGCGAATTATAACAATGCGAACTTTTCGAATTCCGACATGCGCGCCGCATCAATACGAGACTCAAGCTTTCGCGGTGCCGACTTGGAGGACGTTTATCTGAGTACGTCGTCGGTCGAGCGTACGGACTTCTCTGAGGCTAATCTTGCTTACGCCAAGGCGCCGTGGTCAAAATTTACTCAGCTGAAGTTCACGCACGCGAAGATGGTTGGCGTGAAATTTGCGGGTGCTTTTAGCCTGCGGGGAGACGACTTGAGTGGCGCAGATCTTACGGTTGCGGATCTTTCGGCCGTCGACTTGGAAGGTGCCGATCTCACCGGCGCCACTCTGAATGGCGTTGTTCCCGGCGGAGGCATGAACACGGCTATCGGTGTGACTCAATGGCCACCACCTGCGGCGGACTGTATCGACCGTGAGAACGGGTTCGTTCCTCCGCATCTCAGGCCGCGTGAGTGTTAGCTTTGACGGTTTGAGAGCTGCGCTACCTGCGTCGGCGGTCGCTGTAGTGCAGCTCTACGTTCGAGCGGCCAAGAGAATCCTGCGCAACCAGGCAGGTTGAGGAGTCATCTCGCGGGGACTGTCAGTGCTGTGGGCCGACAACTCCCGAGACTGTGGGCGCCGACGACATGTCGAGCAGGCCGACCTACGCGAGGTCCTTGAGCACGCCGATCGACGGGATGGTGTGATCGAGGCATGACCGACCAGACCTCCGCCACACCAACCTGCGCGAAGTGCGGCGACGCACCGGCTGGCCTCGGCGGCATTCTTTGCCCCGACTGCCTGGCCGCGATCGCTGCTCGACGGCTCGATGCTTAGTGGATGGGCGGGTGAAGTGCTGGTCAGCCAGCTCAGGATGCGTCCTCGGTGACATCAGTTGGCGACATCAATGTCTGTGAACGACCCTGAACTGACCTGGTCGGACGTGGCGCGGTTAGACTCTGATGAACACTCAATCCGCAGGTCAGGCGCAAGAACCACATGATTTACACCCGAGCGGTCGCAGGTTCGAACCCTGCTGCGCCCACCAAACCACGCTTATTCCAACCCCATCCGGTGAATTCCTCACCAGGTGGGGTTGCTTCGTTTTCGCCATCCAGACCGCCCCTGACGTCCTCGAACATCGTCCGGAAGCATTCCCCCGCGCCACGCCGGTCGGCGGCGTCTCCGTCCGTCTCGGCGGCCTGGTCGCGGATGCCCACGGCGTCCGCACCGCGCGGGCTGTCGAGCAGTGCGGCAAATGGCTCAGTGAGGACGCGACCACCACCGACCCGTCTTCCCCGATGTACAACTTCTCGAAGAACCCCTGATTTATCTGCCGCCGAATTTTGTCCGGGGCACTGGCGTAGGCCGCCGGACACTGCTCAGCCGCTGCAAGTGCCTCGTGCAGCGTTTGCTCAATGTCTGCGGTTGTGGACTGGGCACTCCGGATCTCGCGGTCGGCTTCGGCGAGCTGGCGAGTGAGCCGCTGCATCTCAGTCGCGAGCAGATCCTCGGGCACGGCGCCGGCGTAGTGGGCGCGCAAGAGCTTCTGTCGCTCGTCTTGGGCTTGCTCCTGCTGACGGTGGGCTCGCTTGAGGTGGTCGCTCGCTTCGCGTTCCTGCTGGGCCAGCTCGCCGCGGATCGCCTGCTGAATGTGGGCACGGAGCGCTGGGCTCAAGCGGAACCGCAGGTAGAAGGCCTCAATGGCTTCCTCGATGCGCTCGACCCGGACGGTTGGCCGGGTGCCCCACTGACGCATGGTGTTCGCGACGAACATGCGGGCCACGGACACGGCGGTGGGGAGCGCCACCAAGTCGAGCGCGGCTTGAAAGCGAGGCTGGTCTCGCATCTGAGGAACATCGGCTTGCACGGGTAGCTCGCAGTGCACCTGTATGGAGGCGTTCACCGGGTATCCACAGCAGGCTGGAGCGCCTAACCAGTGCGGGAGCTCGCGGTTGGCCGGGTTCCGGTAGACCGGGCAGTTCATGGACAACCTCTTGAAGGTCAGAGCCTTCTTTCGTCCAGACACACCCGCCACCACAGGCATCATCGAGGACGCGGGCGGCACTTACGTTGGTGCGGTCGAAAACGAACAGGGCGTCGGTGTACTGCTGGCGGCTGTAACTCCCCGCGATACCGACCGGTTCGTCATCCTCGTGCAGCGCGCGGAATATCCAGCCGGCTTGCCGTGCCGTCACTAGAGCTTGGAGTTCGGGGTATCGGCGAACGGCCTCCATGTCGGTGATCGACTCGTTCATTAGGCCAGCACCTCGCCTGGTGCGAGGAGGGGCGTAAGCCGGTCGCAAATGACGGCAGCGGCCTGCTCTGGTGGGCGACGGCTGCAGTCCACCCGCAGGACCTCAAAGCCCGCATCGATCAAGGTCTCGGTCGCCTGCCGGTAGTACGTGACCTCGGCGTGGCTGCTGTCGGGTGCCAGTTGGAAGCGGTTGTGCGGGCCGCACTCACCTAGTCGTTCAGCAATGACATGGGGGTCACCTTCCAGGATGACCGTCAGGTCTGGCCGTTCGACCTCCTCGTTGAGCTGCCACAGGAACACGGGGTCAACGCCGTCGAAGCGCTGCACGACCAGGCCCGACGCGAGGTAGCGGTCGGAGAGAACGATGTCGCCGTCCCGGAGGTGAGGCCGGATCTCGGACTCGACGTGGTGGTAGCGGTCAGCGGCGTACAGGCAGGCCAAAGCATGACCGGTGACCGTCGGCGTCAGTTCGGAGGCCAGCTGCCCAATCGCGCTGGAGGAGGGCTCCGCGGTGACATGCACCTGCTCACCGCGGGCCAGCAGCATCTGAGCCAAGTGGCGCACGATCGTGGTCTTGCCCGCCCCGCCGGGGCCGTCGACGCTGACGAACAGGCCGTGCCTGCGATCAGAAGAGGGACGGAGGTTCATCATCACTCCTTCCCGACTGCTGACCGCGCGATTCTGGTGGCGGCCAGTTCGATAGCGGCCATGGCTTCGCGGGTGAGGTCGATCTGATGAGCTGCCAGGTTCTCGTGGAGACGTGCACTGCAACTGGTTCCGGGGATCGGCATCATCGCCGGGGACCGGTGCAACAACCACGCCAGCGCGAGCTGGGCAGGCGTCGCGCCGTACTGGGTAGCCAGCTCGTGAAGCACACCATGAGGCTCTGCGAGCCGACCTGATGCCAGCGGGGCGTACGGCACAAAAGTGACACCGGCGAGTTCGCAGTAGCGAAGGACCTCTTCGAACGCCCGGTTCGACACGTTGTATTTGTTCTGCACGGCCGCGACGTCGATCAGTTCGCTGACCTTGCGGACCTGACTGAGGTCGACCTTGGACAGCCCGATGTGGTGGATCTTCCCCTCAGCCTGCATGTCGGAGAGCACAGCGAGCTGATCCTCCATGACTACGGCGGGGTCGATGCGGTGGAGGTAGTACAGGTCGATCCGTTCGACCTGGAGCCGCCGGAGACTCATCTCGACGCACTGGCGCAGGTACTCCGGCCGCCCACACGGTGCCCACCGGTCGGGACCTTGGCGAGTGAGACCGCCCTTGGTGGCGATGACCAAGCCGTCGCGGTAAGGATGCAACGCCTTGCGGATGTACTTCTCTGCGGTGAACGGGCCGTAGGCGTCGGCGGTGTCGATGTGTGTCACGCCCGCGTCGACCGCATCGCGGAGTACCTGCATGGCTTGTTCCGGGTTGTCCGGCGCGGCCCAATGGCCGGGGCCGGTGAGCTGCATGGAGCCAAAGCCGATGCGGTTCGAGCTAGAAGAGCGCTGGCTCGTCATCACGATCACCTCCTGACGGCTGATCCCTAAGTTCTTCGAGCGTCCGCCGGCCTGCGAGATGAACGAACAGGCGGGCTGTCACTATGGCGTCGTAGGTCGCCCGATGCGGTCGGTCTTCACCATCAAGGTCGTGATCGAGCCCGAGCTCCTCGACCAGCGCGCCGAGCTTGTAGGTTTTCCGGCCAGGCAGCAGGCGTCGGGCGAGCTTGAGCGTGTCGAACACCTCGGGGCACTCCCAGTCACCGAGCTTGCGCTGGAGCACCCCGACATCGACGTGGGCGTTGTGCGCGATCAGGGCGGAGGCGTCGAGCGCCTTGCGCACGTCGGCTTCGATGTAGCCGAACACCGGTGCGTCCTCGACCTGTTCGTTGCTGATGCCGTGAATGCGGCGGGCGAAGTGCGAGATTGGCTGGTCCGGCTTCACCAGCCAGCTCGATGTCTCACCGACCACGCCGGCCACGATCGGCACCGCCGCCAGCTCCACGAGATCGGGCGGCTGCTGGCCGTTGCCTTCGACATCGACGACGACGTAGTTGAGGCTCTTCCAGTCCGTCATGAGCTGGCGGTTTCCTTCCATCCGATGTCCGCGCGACCGTGCCGGTTCGCGTGGTGCGGGTGACGTGCGTCGTGGACCTGGAAGCCGAGCGCGTGCTGCAGGTAGTAGCGCGGTTGCTCCACGGCCAAGCCCGTCACGACGGCGGCCCGCTCGGTGATGTCTACGACCTGGAGGCGGTCGGCTTCGGGCAACACGCGGGCGACTTGGTGTACGTCTTCGCGCGTCGGCACGCGGTGGGCGCCCGCACACACCTCCAGCTGGCTTAAGGGGCAGATGTCGCACAGTTCCCGGATGCCGTAGTGGCCGTTGTAGTCCGGCAGTCCGTGGGCGTAGCTGACCGCGCACGACGTCTTGCGAAACAAGGCCGACGAGTTGGAGAACGCCTCGAGGACGCGCCGCTCCAGCGTCTCGGGCACGATCTTGCGCCGAGCCGTGTCCCCGTACGGCTCGGGGATGCCGTTGGCCTTGTAGTACGCGGCGATCTGATCGCGGTAGAACAGGCCCGTGAACACCGTGGCGTCGGCGTGCTGGCTCAGCTCGTGCGCGGCGGTCAGGTGCTCGTCGGTGTCGTTGAGCCCCGGCACCAGCGGCCGCCAGTACAGCACCGTGCGGTACCTGCGCAGCTGCGGGGCGCTCATCAGCTTCAGCGAGTCGGCCGCGACCTGCGACGGGTACGGCTCGATCTTCGGGTCGTCGATGCCCGAGTACGTAAACAGCAGCGTCACCTTCACGTGCCGCAGCTGGTTCAGCCGCTCAATGTCGTAGGGCTGCATCTGATGCCGGCTGATGACCAGAACGTGGTTGGTCAGCTCCCGCGTGTCCAGCTCCTCGAGCACGGCGAAGGTATGTGGCCGCACCTTCGGCAAGAACGGCTCGGTCGCTCGGTTGAACAGCTGGATCGGCGTGATGTGCGGCTGGAAGTAGTGGTGGTTGACCAGCTCTTCGACGGCCGCCGCGTCCGTCATCAGGGCTCTCGGCTGGTTCTCATCCCACAGGCCGTAGGTGTGGCGGATGCAGTAGGCGCACCCGAGCGGGCAGCCCTGGATGTGGTTGAGGCTCAGGCCGCTCTTGCGATACTCGACCACCTCCCGGGCGCGCTCGGGCAAGCGGGCAATCTGGTCGGCGTCGAGCAATGGCACCGGCGTCATCACGAGTTCTTCTCCCAGGTCAGCGAATGGCGTTCCTGGACAGTAAGCAGGCCGTTACGCGTCGGGCCAGCAAGTTGCTCGGAATTGCTCGCAATGGCGAAACCGGGGTGAGTTCAGGGCAATTCGGCGGAAGGATCGGCCACCTGTGCCGACAGGTCGTCGATCGCGCGGGTGATGATGGCTCGGGCCGAACGGCCGTAGCTGGCGACAGCCGACAGTTCGCCGAACACATTGCCGTACAGCTCGATCTCCTGCGGCTGGGCCAGGTTGAGCGCCGCCGAGTAGGTCTCGACCAGCACTTTCTGGTCGTCGTACAGCCAGAAGCCGTGCCAGGGGGAGGCCGTGTATTGCGTCTCGAACCCGATGATCCCGAGCTTCACGTTGGGCAGCGCCGACAGCGACACTAAGCGGTCGAGCTGGCCGAGCATGACTGCCGCGGAACACATCCCGAACCGTAACGCCGCCTCCGTCAGGATGAAGTGGAAGCGCTTGTCGGGCCGGTAGAAGATGTCTTGGCGCTTCATGCGCCCTTCAACCGCCTCGTTGATGTCGTTAGGCAGTTTGAAGATGCGGATGCTTTCCGCGAACCGCGCCCGGGCGTACTCCGACGTCTGCAGCAAGCCGGGGATAACCGTTGGCTCGAACACGCGAAACAGCCGCGTCTTCTGGTCGAGCTCGGCCAGGGAGTTCTGCCGGGGCCGGATGCCGCCGCGCAAGATGCGTTGCCACTCGGCGTGCTGCACCTCAAGCGTCCGCAGGGACGCCAGCAGCGCCGGCGCCTCATCTGAGCTGTCAGTCGCCCGCGTCCAGTTCTCGATGTCGGCGACGCTCGGGGTCTGCTTGCCATTCTCGATCTTGGAGACCTTCGAGGCTTGCCAGCCAAGCGACTCCGCGAGCTGCTTGCCGGTCAGCCCGGCTTGTTCGCGCAACTCGCGGAGTCGTGCGCCGAGTGCCATCCGTGCTTCGTGGACAATCGAAGCACCTGTGGCCTTATTCCGTGGCAAAGTCTTCCCGTCGTACCGCGTGATGCCGGGCGACATCCCGCCAGTAGTTGTGTCGAACGATCTCGGCCGGGTCTTCGATCACCTCACCGCCGAGGAACGTCATGTGCTCATCGAAGTGCATCCGTACCAGCTTGCGCGAGTCGAACAGCCAGTAGTCGTGCTGCGGCAGATCGCCGGCCTGGTCGCGAGGAAGGTAGCGGATGTCCTCGCCCGCGCTGCCCGTGAACTGCGAGCACCACACTCCGAAGCGGCTGTAGTCAGTCAGCGGCGTCGTCACCACCCGCACCCGCGCGAAGGTGCGTCCGGTCGCGGTTGCCTCGCCGAGCATGGTCAGCCAGCTCTGCATCCACGGCAGGTCGTCCGGCTCGCCCGCCAGGTACTTGCGCAGGGACTCGTTCTCGTACGTGGCGTCGTACTGGTCGAACGTCTCCAGTCGGAAGGCCGTGTGCTCGAACGTGTGGAAGAGCTGCCGGAACTCCGGCCCCGGCTTGATGAGCTCGGTCAGCGTTCTTCCCCCTCCTGGACGTAACGGCGGGCGTAGAACTTCAGCACGTCCTCGGGGATCTCGATCAGGGTCTCGTGGTCAGGTACCGGGCCGACGTCGGCGAGCACCTGGGGATCGGTCACCTTCCAGCCCTGGGCGATGTACGTCACCCGGTCGGTCCGGTCGGTGGCGAACAGCGTCGGTGAGTTGTCGACCTGCGAGTCGGGGTCCTTACCAAGAAACCGAGCACGCATGATTCCTCCTTGCGAGCAATTTGCCGGATGTTGCGGCGGTCGTCGTCCATGGTGACGGAGGGTGTTGCGTTCGTCAACGGAGACGATACGGAAGACGGTGATCCGGCCGTTGACGTGGGAAAACGTCGAGAGGGGTCGGGACACAAGATCCACTGTCGTGCCGGTCAAGTAGCTCCGGTGCCTGAGGTCTAGACGGTCGGGCGGTGAGCTTGGGATGCCTTCGCCGCCAGCGCTGGCGATGAGCCGGAGTGGATTCGCTACTACGACCAGTCGAGGTTAGCGCGGGACAACGGCCGGGCGCTTCTCGGTCTGGCGCTCAACGGCGGCGCGCCCGGCGACGCCGAACGACGGCTGCGTAGCTCCATCCAGGCATTCCCCGCCGGCCACCGTCGGGGCAAGGCGCTCGCCATGGCGAACTTGGCGACCTTGACCATGGCCCACGATGACCCGCTACATGACGCTGAGCTGGGACGTGACGCCCCGGCCGCGGCTGGTGCGGTGCGTTCTGAGCGGGTGTTCGATGCCTTCCGCCAGCTGCAGACCGCTGCCACGCCATATCGGCAGCTGGCCGCGGTGCGGGAGCTCAACCAGGACATCCGGCGGTTGGTGCTGAGCTGAATCGTGCAAGTTTGGCCACAACAGGCGACCGGCTGCACGCTCAATATCCCGACGGCGCTTTCTCGAAGGGTAGACCGCTCAGTGTCGCCAGCGGGAAGAAATTGATCTTTCACCTTGAAAAACCACTGGTCGGAGCAGCTCTTCCCCAGCTATCTCCTGCGTGAGGCCAAAAAGTTACCGACAGTCCTGTAACCGTCACTATTCGGCGGACGACATTGACTCCGCGTGTGGAACTGCGGGTGACTCCGAGTGTTCGACGCGACAAGATCGTAAAAGTTAACACGTTTGTCGAGCGTCAGGCGCGGTTACGATGCCAAACTTGAGGCTCCTGGGCCGCTCGACAGGAGCGCTATCCTGGCGAGCGCGGGGAGGCAGGGTGCATGCAGAAGAAGCGTATGCGAGACGACATGTTACGAGGGAGGCTGCGGATGATCGTAGCCTCGCTCGCTCTGGTCGCAGCACTCTACGTCAGTCTTATTGATGTCTGGTTGATACGAGGCTGGTGGCACCTGACAGGCATCGTATTCCTGATCTTCTTCGCGTGGTGGCTGCGAAGCCTTCGGCATGCGCCAAGCCTTGAGGATCGCGAGCTGGGTAAGCCTCAACGTCGTCAACCTCGACTGCGAGACATAGAGGCGGCGGCTCAATACGTACAAGCAAAATATGGGACCGAAGCAATAGCTTATTTTCAGAATGTCCTAAGCAACCTGGCAAGCTACTTGGTACGTGTCGATCAGGAAGTACATGTCGATGGACGTGAACTTCGCACTAGTATAACCTTAAGCTTTCGATATGACAGGCCCAATGAAAAAACGCTCGACGAGGACGAGAAAACCAAAGTTGAAGAAGTCTCAATAGCAACCGAAGTCGCACCAAAGATCGAAATACCACCTGAACTTCCATATGAGTGTACCTTGCTTCCGCTGGTGACTGCCCGCAAAGGGCTCATGTTCGATAGGTTTGGAGCCTACTCTCAGTCCGGAGCTCCACTCTCCCTTCTTTCCCAGTACGAGGTGCGCGGCCTTCTTGCGACGACGGTGCAAGCTCTATTCAAACGTCATTTGGTTGCACACGTCGAAGACCTGGAGTTGGACAAAGATCGCAGTCAAGTAATTAAAGATGTGATGGATGATGTCATCGTTAATGCGGTTTGCTTCGTCGGTAACACGCCGACGGATCAGTCGGCCGCTTCGGAAGCGCTTGACCTCAGAAAGGATGTCCTCAAAGACATCGAAGATCGCCTTCGGGCATGGCCGACGCTGTTTAGCAAGGCGACTTTAGAGCAGATAACTCAAGTGTGTAAAGCGTTGGCCTATAACTACGTTATCGCCGCCGAAGTTCCCAGGCCGAAAACCAGGAACTTCTTGGTTAAATACGAGCACGAAGTTACTTCAGACTTGATGAATCATAGTTCTGAGGAACATCTGCGTGCGCGACTGGGACTTGAGCCAGTGACGATCGATGTTCCTGTGTCGCGGGCTTTGCAGGCGGACTCATTTCACCTCCAGGTAAAGGCCCCGGCTGGGCAGTACGTTTTCGATCATCATCTGGAAAAACTTGGTTCGAAAGAAGCAATGTCGCAAGGAGACTTTAGAGACGTATTGCCGACCCCGCCTTACGTTCGCCTTTATCACAAAGAAGGCAGATCCATCGCGCACCTTTACGTGCGTCGACAGGGTGAGCATCCTAGTTCCCTGGTGTCCGCGGCAGACCGGGTCAATCGTGGCGCCGATAGGTCTTCAGGCAAGGCGCCATTGCTCACCAGCTTCAAATCGGTAATTCGATTTCGAGAGATTCCGCCGGGTTCGCTTTCTGCGGTAGCACTTCTTTCAGGCTTGACAACCGTCCTTGTAGGATTTTTCACAATCTCACGCGCTGGCTTAAGTGGCGTGGGATTTCAAGCCGCACCTGCACTGATCCTAGCCCTACCGGCATTTTTGGCGTCGGGCATGGGCCGCGGTGTGGATGGCAAAGGTATCGCACGATCGTCGCTGACGGTATCTATTGCGTTGGCTGTGGTCTGCTTTAACTCGCTTATTTCGGTACTCATGTACATTCTTGGGTCGGTGCAGAAGCTCCATGGCGAGGTGGATGTTACGCTCCCGTTTCCGCTTCACGGTGTTGTCCTGCACACTGATGCGTGGTGGCTGCTTCTTCTAGCCTGGTCTTTAGCAACAACTGTTTGCGCTTACCGCGAAAAACGTGCGCAGACCAGCTATTATTTAGGCATGATAGCGAAGGTTGCTGTTGACAACGAGAAGCGAAGCTTTCAGAATGAGGAGGATATCAAATAATGACAGCAGCGGAAATGACTGAACATCATCCTACGGGAAATAGTGAGCGAAGAGGGCTTGGGGGTGGTGAGGCTGCCAAAGATAAGCAGGCCAAAGAGCGGCTAAAATGGGCTGATGGTCGTGCCGTATTCAGGATGCCTGAGACGACTGACGAGCAGCTTGATCAGCTTCGTTTTGTGCGCACTCGCGAAGATCGCCGAGCCTTCAACATTGCGCTCCGGGGTATTCTTGGACAGCTGGCTGACCCCGCGCAACGTGAGCAGAGACTGCGCGAGGCGCGAACGTTCGACGAGAGAAATGCGTCGCGGGTGCTAATTAGGGCTATTGACTTCGTTAAAGCTAAGCGGATGGACCGTGATGAGCTGCAACGGGAATTTGTGTCCACGATGAATTTTTATGTCTTTTCGCCTATTGACGAAGACTTCTCAGATTTCGACCGAGTCGACCTCGCTGTTGAATCTGATGCAGGTGAACCTTTGAAGATTGAAGCTTTTTCTCGATCCGACTGGCTCTTGGAAAGTAGGCCTACTGAAGAGGCTGAGGCGTTCGAGATTGCTGGCGTGCATCTCCTAGAGGTACAGAAAGAGTTAGGCTGCGTAGTAACTCTTGATCCCGGATTCCGGCATGAGATTACATTGCCGGCGACTGCAGAAGAGGCAGCTTAGCTGATTCAGGTCGATAGTTCGCGGCGACTCCAACCGCTACCAGCGCTCCACCGCAAGTACGTCCTACTGAACGTCGACACGAGCCACAGGTGGGAGGCGCTACCCACTAACGGCTCCTCAGTCGGCATCTCTTCCTCGTCGCCAACGATCCAAGTGAAGTCATACGAGGGGGCGGAGTAGTCCACGAGTAGGTAGAGGTGCTGTTCAGTGATACCGGACGCGGCCAGCTTGTCGAGCTTCTTGCGGATCTGCGAGCCAGCGGTACCCGCCTGCTCGGACAGCCAACGCGGCACAATCTCTGGATTGCCCACCGCGCCACTGCGTCCCTCCGACGTGACGTTGACCGTTCCGGAGTGGCGCCCCTTGTATCGCGGATCGTCCGTCACATCCTCGTGACCAAAGATGTTCAGCTGGTGTTTCTCGAACCACTGCAGCGCCGGCGACGAGGCGACTACGTGACGCGGCAGGTACACGTCGGGGTGGATAGCGCCGTACTGCTCGTGCAGCGCAAACGCCTCCCTGAAGTACTGGTTGAACTGCTTGAGTGGTGTCTTCGGGTGGAGGCCGACCGTCCACCACAGCTGTGACCCCTCAAGGTGCCACTTATTGCCGCGCTTCTGCAATAGGCGCCACAGCTCAGTCTCGCGGGGATCGCAGAGGATGGTGACCTCCACGACGGACTGGTCGCCGTTGGGGTAAGTCAGCAGCGCATCGACCTGTCCTGGCGCGCGCTGCTCAAGCCCGCTGTCTACCGATACGCCTAGCTCGGTGATGAGCAGCGCGAAGGCGAACTTCTCTTCGCTCGTTGGCTCCAGCCTCACCGTGGACCCCTGACTTTGTCGTGAGGGGTGATGCTAGCCAAAGTTGCCGAACGTACGAAGGCGTTTGCTCGGCGCCTCACTCTGATTTACGAAGATCAAACAGCGCGCAGTTCGGCTACCCTGGTGGATGGCCAGCTGGCCACATCACACCTGCGAGGGGGCAAGATGACGGAAGGTACGACCGACCACGACCAGGTTGAATGGCTACGCGACAGTGCGGTATCGCCCTGCCCAGAGTGGCGCGACGGCGTACCGCACGGCAATAACGACCTCCTGGGTAACCGGACACATGTCTCGGATGTCCTCTGGTCGTTTCGCCCGATATTCATGGACCCGCAGCTGCGCGCGGAGCGGCCCGAGGGAGTCGAGGGCCTCCTCGAACTCGGGTCCTGGCAACTTGAGATCTACCTTCAGCAGTCATGACTAGACCGGGCGCCGGCCATTCAGCTCACGCCTGACCGTGTCGACTCGCAGGTGGGCAGAGGCTTGACGCTGACCATCGACGAAGCTTACGAAGCTACGTGACGTGCTTGACTAAGCGCTTCGGCTTGCTGGCTCGGGTCGTGATGACGCCTCGTAGCTGAGGTGCACTCTGCGGGTGCACCCTTGGGTGCGCCGCACGCATAGGAACGGCGAGGCCACTCCGTCCGCGGCCGAGCGGCTGTCACCGTGGCTTCGCTGACGCGCTCGAGCCGTACCTATTGGCCGGCGAGTATGAGCAATCACGTACCAAAGGTTTGCGACCAGGCAGCAGCTCAGCGCCTGCGATGGATCGTACCGCAGTATCCTTACTCGGGCCGCCAATTGGACGGCGGCTGTCCCTCCGTGTATTCATTGTGTGCATAGTCGCCCGTGCTGAATATTTTCACGTCTCCGTTCACGGTGGGGTAGTTTCCCTGTCGGCGACGCTGCTTGCGCTCGCCTTCTGTGGCAGGAGGCGAGTCGTGGCTTGTTTTGTGTTCGGTAGGGGGACTGCGCACCGTCCGAATGAACAACACCGCGGACATGGATGCAGTCAACAGGCCAACGAGGAAGCTGCCAACACCTGCGTACTGGGACGCCTTGCCAACATCGACGGTGAACAGCAAGACGCCGAGACCGATCAGGATCACCGACACGACCACTAGGACCACTGCTCTGTTGCGCCTGTGTACCATGCTTGCCCCTTAGTTCCAACCTGGCCTAAAACGATGCCGGATCCCGGATGATCCAGCCCAATTCCGTCTACGTGCGATGGCAGAGGGGTCAGGTCATCATCGAAGGGTGGAATTTGCGGATCGTGTTCGAAGACAAAACCTTCTAGGTCTGAACTCTCTACCGGAGATGCTCGAAATGGAAGTTTCGATAAGTCGAAGTCATCATCGACGGCTGGGATTGCCAGGTCTATGGACGGCGTCAACAGCTCCGGGTGCCGTGATGCCCAAGCTGGCGCGCAAACTTTCCATGTCGGCAAGCAGCGTGTCAGGCTTGAGTCTCGGGAGATCCAAGCTGTAGCTGGTCGTCAACTTGTTGCCGACGCCGATCGCGACGGCTGTGGGATGTTCGACCTGCACCAAGCCGAATAAGCCTCGCACGGAAGTGCCAGGGTCACCGATCTCTTCTGAAATCTGATTGAGCATTTTGAGATCGTCGAGGTGTCCGGTCATCTTCATGGTGTCGTGAAGGAACGAGTTGGCAACAGATGTATTACTGGGGTCTAGTATTGTCCTAACGAATGAGGTTACTAGATCCGCGTTATCGGCAAGCAGTTCTGCAAGCTTGAACGTCATCTCCTCGATAACGTAGTGAGTATCAGCGTTCAGGCGAGAGTAGTCGCCAAGCTGCACAACGCTGGTGTCCCAAACGCTTGTGTCAAAGTATCGGTGAACAGGCAGCTCGGTTCTAGTTCGTTCGGGGCTTGTGTGTGCTCCGAGCTGGCGTCGCAGGGTATCTTGAAAGTCTTGGGTTGCGCCGGAGCTCTGCGGATCTTTGAGTAATTTGTCCAGTGCGCTCCGGACGCTGTCTGTCATATCGAGTAGCGGCTCCATGGAGATGGATGCGCGGCGGACGTGGTAGTGCTCTTCCTGGATCGTTCGGCAGTGATTCGCTACGGTCACGCCGGTTGCGTGGTCCATGGAGACGTGGTCGGCTGGGAACCACTTTGCCCACCCGGACACTTCAATGGTTGAGTGTGCCGGAGAGCTCACCTGTAGCCGAGCCGGTCGCCAAGATCGCTTACGGCGGGCTTCTTGCTCGATCTCGTCGATGGCATCAACCATGATCGGCTCCTGCCTAAGCGCGCTAGGGGAAGCTGTCAACGTTGACGCCATGACGGCCGAGTCGCTAGCTCCAAGACGGTGACAGCCGAGATTGTTACTAGGGCTGCTGCCGTATCGCAATCCCGCATCCTGCAGCGGCGAGGGCCAGCCCGCCGGCCACCCACAGTCCCCACGACGTGTGCATCTCGGCAGCCAACCTCAGCTGCATGACTGCGGTAACCGCGAAGACCAGCATGAGCGCCAGCCACACCGCTTGGCGCGGCTGGAGGTGAATTTCTGGTTGCGGCATCATAAGACTCCGTCCTCGCCGTCTACTCCTTCGTCCTGATCTAGAGAGCAGTTACTCGTCCGCGGGGCAGTAGCGCTCACGTGACAACTGGACGAGCTAAGCGGTTCACCTGCTTAGTCGCCGTTCGTCGGCTAACCGTCGTCAATGTCACCTGTACGGCTCAACTTTGGTGACGTTCTGGGGTACAGCGGCCCGTCGCATGTAACAGTAAGCAGCGGTATGGCGAAGAGTGAGGCAATTACCCGCTACGAGGTTCGCCGCCCTGCTGGCAGCGAACCTGGCGCGGCCGGACGCTGAAGTCTCCGTGCCGCTTACCGCAGCGCTAATTCTGGTCTGTGCGAAGAGTGGCGACGCCCCCTTGGACGGGTGTTGAGGACGGAGGTGGCCATGCGCAGGTCGGGCGCACAGTTCGGCTTGTCCGACGATCAGTGGCAGGCCGCTAAGGACGAGATCCGCACCGCCATCCTCGAGGCCGCCTACGACCGCCGGATGACGTGGTACGGCGAGATCGCCGGCCAGGTAACCGCGGTCCAGCTCGATCCCTACTCGGCGCTCATGAACCATCTGCTCGGCGCGGTCTTCGAGGACGAGTACGTAGCTGATCGACCAGCTCTCACTTCGATCGTGACGCATAAGTACGGTGACAAAGAGCCAGGGGCCGGGTTCTACGACATGGCCAGAAGCCTCGGCTACCAGTTCTCTGAGCCTTACGTGTTCTGGGCCCAACAGGTCCAGGACGTCTTCAAGCTGCACGGGCGACCGCAACGATTCAGGCGGAGTGCTGCGCCAGCTTCAGGCCAATAATCGTCTGCAAATAAGTGCTCCACCAGATTGCTGGGTGAGTTTCGCTCACTTGACCGTGTGGAGCTTCTAGCTGTAGATCCCTAGGTTGACCAGCCGCCACGTCATCGCCTGCTCGCTGACATCAAATTCATCCGCGAGCAGCTCGGTGAGATGCATCTGAGTAGCTACTCCACTATTAACATGGCGACGCACTGCGGAGTAAACAGAGGGCTCTGGCATTAAGAGGGCGGCCGCGAATGCGTTGGCCTGAATCTCCTCTGGGTGGGTCGCAGCGCTCGACACATCATCGCGTTTGTTGAATCGTACGGTGTGGTCAACGATGAGTGGTCGACCCTCGTGTAGGGTAAAATGGCCTAGCTCGTGTGCGATTGTGAATCGCTGGCGTCGGGGGCTGTCGTTGCTGTTGAGGCCGATCAACACGCGTTGACCATCGCGCATGAGGAAGCCGGACTCTTGCCCGGCCGCTGGCGAGCGGACGACCTGGATGCCCGCAGCTCGTGCGATGGCTTCAACGAGGACGGGAATGGTCGACGCGTTGTAGTAAGCGAGCAGATCCTGCGCTCGCTGTTCAATGTCTGGATTGATCATGCTGGCGCCTCCTGTCGCTAATCAGCGCGGCGCAACGCGGCCGTGACGAACTCTGTTGTGGTCTCGGGCTGGCCATCGAGGGCGGCGGTGAGTTCGTTACCGGACGTTGCTTCGAGGCTGGGGACTGGCTCAGCCAGCAAGTCGGCGGCGGGGGTCCTCAGCTCTTCAGCAATTTGGAGGAGTGTGTGAAGCGTCACCCGCTGACGGCCGGCTTCGAAGTTGGCCACGGACGAGCGAGTCATGTCGAGTCGCTGAGCTAGCTCGGTTTGGGTGAGCTTGGCGCGCTGGCGCGCGTCCCGGATGCGAACTCCGACAGCCTCGTACAGCTGGTTGACGGCAGCTTCGCTCCAGCTCATGTCCATGCCTTCCGCTACTTGATCTCCGCTTGGTAAGCGCATCCTGGCATGTTTGGCTAGCTCAACAGTACCTCCGAAGGGCCGTTGAGTGGGACTTGCGCTCAGTCGTGATGCGCATGTAGTCTCCAGCTTACCTGATCAAGCCCGAAAGGGTTTGCGTAGTTCAACAATGCCGGGACCCTGTTGGGCCGGAAGGAGAAGTAGTCATGGCACGTCAGCCGCTCGGAACGAAGGCGAGCACAGGACAGAGCTGTCCGGAGAGTGGAGTCTGGGAGGTGGTCAGTACGCCGAGCACGACGGCTCCGATCGCCAAGGGCAACACCATGCCGCCCTACAACCGGCAGTCCGTCACCTGGAAGCTCAAGCAGTACGCCTGAGCAAGGTGACATGAGGTGAATGGAGCACCCGCGCTGCTTGACTCAGCGCGGGTGCTCCATTCAGTTGCACGATAGCGCGGCAGCCGGCCACTTATAGTCCGACCTGGCAATCCCGTGAGCTGTGCCGTTCATCTGCTTCGGCCGTCGCTTTGCTAACGGTCGGTCGTCGGCGTCACCTGTACGGCGCAACCTTGATGACGTTACGAGTACGCCAGCCCGCCTGTTGTAACAGTCAGCAACAATGTGACGAATGGTGAGGCAATCACCTGCTGTCGGTCGTCACTTCGACGGCCACGGAGCTGAGTCGGGGAGTGGACTGCCGTGGCCGGCTGTCGCGTTCGCTGGCCAGCATGCAGCGGGTACGACGGCCGAGAGGGGCTAGCTGGTGGAGTTGACGCTGCAGAATCTGGAAGACGACGTCCGTACGCGCTTGTACATGGTCGAGGAGCTGGAACACGACCTGACATCGAACCAGATGTATCCCGGCAAGCGCCTCACCGTGGTCGGTTCCCAGGCATGGCCTGATCTGTTGCGCGAGGCGCTGGAGTTCCACGATCCGGAGTGGCTGGAGCACCAGAGTCGGCAGCCCGGCTTCTGGCTGGAACACGAAGTAAGTGTTCGCAAAGGCAAGTCCTATACCAAGGTGGTTCCCCGTGATGCTGCGAAGACGCTGGCAGAGGGCCAGTTCATGCGCTACTACCTGCGCGCTGTCGCTCGCCGGGCCATCGAGGACGGGCTCGAACTCGAGGTAGTTCGTTTGAAGGAGGTCGAACGTCCGCGGTCGATCTCGCTCCAGCTGATCGGGGCGCGCGTCGATCCGCAGCTGCTTCTGGAGAGTTTGCGCCAGAACCACGGGATAGAGCCATTCTTGAACATCCCGCCGGGACCGAACTCCGGTCTAGGTGTTGTCATCGTGCCGCGATAGCCCTGCGGATAATTAGAACCATTGCGGTATACTGCGCTCAGGAGAAACTACGCCGTGACTGCCCTTGAAGAAAAATTTGGTCGCTTCCGAAAGCCTTCGAGTGACTACGAGAAGGACAAGCAAGACCGAGCCGAGCGCATGGTTCGTAATGCGGTCGACAGCTGGGCGAGTGAGAACGACATTGGTGTTCGTTATCTGCCCAAGGGTTCGTACGCGAACAATACCAACGTTCGCTTGGACAGTGACGTCGATATTGCAGTCATTCACCAGGGATTTCACTACTATGATGACGGTGAACTACTTGATAGTGACAAGATAAATGGCTCAGGGGTATCCATAAAGCATTTCGACGGCTCGTCGTTTCGGACGAGTCTAGGTGCGTCGCTCAAGTCCCGCTTCGGTGCGGCTTGTGATAATACTGGTAAGACGGCGATTGAGCTCGCCGAGAACACTGGACGGGTGAAGGCGGACATCGTACCGTCCTATGAGTTTTGGAAGTATTACTACGATTCATCTTGGAACGTGAGGCATCACGTTGGTAACAAGGTCTACCGGCTCGATGGTTCGTCGGTGGTGAACTACCCAGAACAACAGTTAGTGAACGGTCGCGAGAAGAACAACAAGACCGGTGGCCGTTATAAGGACGCTGTCCGCATCCTGAAGAACGTCGAGAACGAGCTCGTGGCTGCTGGAAAGATCGAGGCGCTTCCGAGTTACTTCATGGAGTGCCTTATGTACATCGTGCCAAATGACTACTTTGGAGATAAAGGCGTAACCCCACTAGTTACGGACTTTCGCAACGCTACGGCGCATATTTTCAGTAAGGTCAAGGCGGGGGAGACTGGCGCTGGATTATTTGAGCCGAACGGTATCAAGCCGCTGTTCTCGGCGTCCCAGCCTTGGACGCTTGTCGACGCCAGTAACCTCGTCTTGCAGGCGTGGTCGTACTACAAGTTGGATAAGGCGTAGCCGATGATCGACAAAACCCAAACCAAGATTGCGATCGGCATTGCTGCAGTGGTCTGGTTTGGTGTGGCGATCTTCACTCACCAGACGGCACAGACACTGGCACTCAAGACGGTCTCAATCGCCGGGACGGTCGTCACCATCGCCTTCCTGCTCTACGACCGCTTCATCTGGAAGCTGGCGATCGTCCGAGCGTTCACCAAGAAGCCGTTGGTGGCCGGCACGTGGCGGGGCGTGCTCCAGTCTGACTACGTGCGGCCGGGTGAGACCGAGCGCATCGCGCCAATCCCTACGGTAATCCGGTTCAAGCAGACAAACTCATCGCTCGTCGCAACGTTATTCACGGGCGAGTCTGAGTCGATCTCTGAGCAAGGTCAGCTCATTAAGGAGGAAGACGACCGCTGGCGGCTGAGCTGGGTGTATCGCAACACGCCGCGTCAAAGCGTGCAGGAGCGCAGCGAGCCGCACCGCGGCGTCTGTGACCTCTACGTCTCGGGCAAAGATGGCGAGAAGTTGACCGGCCGATACTTTACCGGACGACGGACTACGGGCGAGATTGACTTGACCGAGTGGAGCAAGCACCCGTACCACGATGCTGCCTCGGCGCTCGGCGGTGACGATTTTGGTACAGCCAAGCCGTTCGTTGGCTGGTTCGTCTAGGGTGTAGGGTCGGTCACTGTAGGTCGATGTCATCCCCGTGCTGGTAACGAAGCTGTGTCAAGATTAGACTGCCAAGTCCAAGTACACCGAATGCATAGCGTTTAGCGTCGTCACGTTTTTGAATGTTGTGTCGGTCGACGTTGCTGAGAGCTTGAGCGAACCCCGTGCTCAGGGCGCGCCAACCTTCCCATTCGCCCGGCTCCTTGCCGAGTCGGTATTGCCCATCATTGGCAAAAACCTTGGCGTACAGCCCCTTGCCGACAAGTGTCTCTCCGCCTCGACCCTTTGGGTCGCCGCACCATTGCCGCACTCGGTCCTCGATGAAAATTGCGGTCTGGCTCGCGACTGCCTGCCAGTCTTCGTTCCGGATGTGGTTCTGAACGTGACTCCACAGTTCCGGGTCAAAAGTAGTTTCGTCTACCGCGTCGTCACTGGTACCGGCGTCTTGCAGTTCGAAGATTGCTGCGTCAATAATGCCACATGCGTCTTGCACGCCACTCCGAAATGCTTGTTCAAATGCCGAACTGGGTGTGCGTTCGGTGAACATGGAGAGGTCGTATCGAACATCTTCGAACGCCGCAAGTACGTGGTGGTCCTTCCCGAGCGCTCTAGTTAGAACTGAGCGGACACGCGACTTCCAGGAAGTGAACTGTCCTGAGCTATCTCTAAAGGTGGCCTCTCCTGCCTCCGCCTTGAGTTGCTGGAGAGACTTGATTGCTGTCTTTGCTTGCACTTTTCGATCATAGCAAGCGACTGAAAGCTTGAGATATGTACTTCGGGTGAGAGCTGAAGCGTAATCATGTCGAGTGGGTTGCTTGGTCAAGAGATTTAGGTGGGCGTCCTCGTCTGCGGAGCTTTACTCCGGCAGCCGACAGTCGTCCGCGCACCGTCTCGTTGCCGACCCGGTATCGCTCAGCCAGTTGGTCGATGGTCCAGCCGGCTTCGTAGAGCTTGGCTGCCGCTGCTGCATCGTCGGGACGGAGTGCCCAGTCCTCGGTGTCCACGCCTCGTGAGCGCAAGTGCTGACCTACCGTCACTCGGTAGATGCCGAACTCGCTGGCTAGTTCGCGGATGCTCGCTCCACTTTGAAACCTGGCTACAAGCTCGTCGATCTCGGTTGGCCGGAGCTGGCGCGCGGTGCGGATGGAGCTACGGGCGGGCACTTCAAGAGGTGAAGTAGTTGCTTGTTTAACTACCCTCTGGTATAGGTTGCTAACGTAAACTTGGTGATTGGAAAGCGCCTTGACTGCGCCCACCTGAATCGCCCATCTCCGTGAAGGGACCCGGCTGAACGCGTGCACGGTGCGGCGGTGTGGGTCTTCCTGGTAGCCGGCTCGATCGAGGCGATCGCGGGCGTGGCCTGGTCGTCGTTCCGGTGGTGGTTCGCGCGTGGGCTGCGCCCGTACCGCGTGACGGCGGTGCGCCCGCAGCCGTCGGGCCTGCGGGTTTCCCTCGTGGCCGGCACCGTCGTCGACGAGCTGAGCGGCGGGGAACGCGAACTGCTGCGCACCCCCGTGCCCGTGCTGGTGGACGACGTCGTGCGGTGCGGACCGGCCGGCAGCGGCCGGGTGCGGTTGCTGCCGACGCCCCGGACCGCGCTGCCCGCGGCCTTCGTCGTGCGCGGGGTGCTGCTGGTGGCCTTCGGCCTGGCCGCCGGGCAGCTGGGCCTGGCCGGCGACGTCACCGCGTCCTACCTGCTCGTGGCCTGGGTGTTCACCCTGTTCGGGGCGTTGTCCGCGGGGATCGCGGCGGGACGCCTGCGCTTCGGACGGCGAGCCCGCGAGATCGAAGGTGACGTCGTCGACGAGCGGCGGTGGCTGAACCGCGCGCCGAGCGAGCCCAAGGTCCGGTACACCGTCTACGGACGGACGCGCTCGGCGTGGGCCGGGCGGTACACCTTCGTGTCGCCTCGCGTCGGGAAGACCGTCACCGTGCTGCTCGACCCGCGCACCGAGGCGTCCGTCCGCCGGGTGGGCGGCAGCTTCGGGATCTACCAGTTCTTCGGCGCCTTAGCGGGTCTGCTGGGCGTCCTGCAGTTCCTCGGCGCGCTCGGCTGAGGCCCGCATCCGCGCCACCAGGACCGCCAAGCCCGCGAAGAGCGCCGCCGCGATCACGCCCGTGACGTTCAGGCCGGTCGTGAAGGCCGCCTTCGCCTGGTTCGCGACGTCCGCGCGGGCGACGTCGGCGGCGAGGGTGGTGCCCGCCGGGAACACGCGGTGGTAGACGGCCGTGGCGACCAGGCCGATGAAGGCCAGGCCCAGCGAGCCGCCCAGGTAGTTGCCGGTGTCCGCCATCGACGCCGCCGAGCCCGCGCGCTCCGGCGGCACCGAGCCGACGACCAGGCCGATGCCGAGCGCGAACAGCGGGCCCGTGCCCAGCGTCAGCACCGCGATGCCCGCCACGACCAGCGGGAGCCCGTCGGCGAAGGACAGCATGAGCCCGCCGGCCGCCGAGACCACCAGGCCGCCGGCGATCGCCGTCACCGGGGCCAGCCGCCGGGCCAGGGCGGGCGCCACCGTCGTGCCCGCCGCGACGCCGATGCCCATCGGCGCGAACAGCAGGGCCGAGGCGAGCGGCGAGTACCCGAGCACACCCTGCAGGTACTGGGTGACCAGCAGGCCGACGCCCGCCATCGCGACCCCCGCGAACACCAGCGCGACCAGGACCGCGGTGAACGGCCGGTTCCGGAACAACCGCAGGTCCAGCAGCGGCACCGGGCCGCTCAGCTGGCGGCGGACGAACACGGCACCCAGCACGGCCCCGGCGAGGATCGCGCCCACCGGCACGAGCAGGCCGCGCCGGTCGTCAGCTGCTTGAGGCCGAACACGAACAGCAGGACCGCGGCCAGCGAAAGCGCGACGCCGCCGAGGTCGAGCCGGCCCGGCGCGGGCGTGCGGAACTCGGGCAGCAGGATCGGCCCGGCGATCAGCAGCACGGCCATCGCGGGCACGGCGATCAGGAAGATCGAGCCCCAGGCGAAGTGCTGGAGCAGGAACCCGGCGAGGACCGGGCCGAGCGAGCCGCCGGCGAACTGGCAGGTCGCCCAGATCGAGATGGCCTTCCCGCGCTGCCGCTCGTCGCGGAACATGTTCGTGATCAGGGCGAGCGTCGAGGGCATCAGCGTCGCCCCGGCGATCCCCAGCGCGCCGCGGGCGGCGATGAGCAGCTCCGGGGTGGTGGCGAAGGCGGCGACGACCGAGATCGCGGCGAAGGCGGCGCCGCCGACGAGCAGCAGCCGGCGGCGGCCGAAGCGGTCGCCCAGGGTGCCCATGGTGATCACGAACCCGGCGACGAGGAAGCCGTAGCTGTCGGTGATCCACAGCTGCTCGGTGCCGCTCGCGCCCAGATCGGCGCTCAGTTTCGGCAAGGCGAGGAACAGCGAGGTCATGTCCATCGCGACGAGCAGGGTGGGAAGCACGAGCACGAGCAGCCCCAGCCACTCGCGCCGGCCGGCCGGCTTGTCCATATCGACTCCTTCTCGGTGGTGTGAACACCGGGGGTCGGAGCCGCGGCGGGGGACCGGACACGGCTCCGTGAGACCTGGGTCACATAAGCGGAAGGGGCCGGTCCGGAGAGAAGCCGACGACGGAACACCGCCAGCGGGTCGTTTTGTGGGCGCCCTGCCAGGTCTTCGGGCAGTTCTCCCGGCCCTTCCGAGCCGGGAATCCGGTTGCCGGGCCCGCTGGCGTCGAAGACGTGAAGATCGTCGTGCTGGGCGCTACCGGGCTCGTCGCTCGACGCGCTGTTCGGGTCCGCGCCCGACGCCATGGTGTGCTGTGCCGCCAACGTCCCGCTGCGGCCGCTCGGCGACCTCACCGACGAGCAGGTGCTCGACGACCTGCGCGGCAAACTGCTCGGCCAGGTCGCGCTCGCGCGGCTCGCCGCCGGGCGCCTGCCGGACGGCGGCTCGATCACCCTCACCGGCGGGACGTTCACCGAGCCGATCCCCGGCAGTGGCCTCGGCGCGCTCGTCGTCGCCGAGGCCACTGCCGGGACCTCGTCGAAGGCGCCGCGAACGGAACGACCGTCAGACCGCGGTAGCGTGCCAGGCGTGGTCCGCGAAGACGTCGTCCAGCGGTGCTCCCGTCAGGCGGTTCGCGAACGTCGACAGTGTGTAGGTTCCGATGCCCAGCACCACTTCCAGCGCGTTCCGCGGCGTGTAACCCGCGCTGGTGAACGCATCCAGCGCGGCCGGCGGGACGTCGCCGGTCGTGTCCAGGACCGCGTGGACGAACCCGCGCAACGCCTCCAGCCGCGGGGAGGGCAACGTCGACTGCGCCCGCAGGGCTGTCACCAGTTCGGGTGAAGCGGTGAGCGCGTGCAGGGACGCCGTGTGCATCGCGACGCAGAGGTGACAGCCGTTGCGGGCCGCGACCGTCATGATCAGGACTTCCCGGTCGAGCGCCGGCAGGGTCGTGGACTCGAAGATCGCGTTCAGCTTCAGGAAGCCGTTCAGCAGCTCCGGCGACGTCGCCAGGCGGGCGACGGCGGCCGGGACGTGGCCGCCGAACTTCTTCGCGGTGGCCGTCATCGCCGGGCGGGCGGCCGGGGGAGCAGACTCCGGGGTGTGATCGGGGAACACAACGTCTCCAGACGTAGGATCGACAACATGGTTGTCGAAACCGTAAACCTGGTTGTCGAACTTGGCAAGGGGCTATGACCGACGTACCCGGCTACGAGCTGCCGTTCCTGCTCTTCGGCGGCTTCCGCACGCTCATCGACCGCCTGCACGCCGAACTCGCGCGCCGCGGGCACGCGGGCGTCCGGCCCTCGTACGGCTTCGCGATGCAGGCCGTCGGCGTCCAGGGCGCGACGGCGTCCGAGATCGGCCGGCGCCTCGGCGTCTCCAAGCAGGCGGCGGGCAAGACCGTCGAGCGGCTCGAGGCGCTCGGCTACGTCGAACGCGCCGACGACCCGGCCGACGCGCGCCGCAAGATCGTGCGGCTCACCGCGCACGGCGTCGACGCCCTCACGAAGTCGGCGGAGATCTTCGACGAGCTGCGCGCGGACTGGGCGCGCACGGTGGGCGCCGAACGGATGGCCGCGCTCGAGACCGACCTGCGCGCCGTCGTCGGCCCCGCGGCCTACCGCCTCGACGCGGCGGGCTGGTTCACGAGCTAGAAGCCGCAGCCGGGGTCGGGCGCGTCCTCCGAGAGCGGGCTGCCCGCCGGGAGCACGTACAGGACTTCGAGGACCAGCGGCGTCGTCCCGAGGTTGCGGCCGATGTGCACCTGATCGGGCTGCTCGGTGAACGCCCGCCCGGTGCGGTAGCGGCCGTCGAGGGAGCAGTCGGCCAGGTTGTGCGTCAGCGTTCCCGCCTTCACGTACGCGTAGAGCGTGCCGTCGTGGAAGTGCCAGCCGGTGTAGCCGCCGGGCTGGATGGTGATCTCCCGCAGCGTGTAGTCGGTGTGGCCGATCGTCTTCTGCGAGAGGATCGTGCCGGTGACCCCGCTGCCGGGCGTCGCGGACGCGGTGGCGGGCAGCATCAGCAAGGCCGCGAGTGCGGCGGTGGCGACGGCGATCGGCTTGCGTATCGGGAGTCAGCCCTTCCGTAGGGTGCGGCGCAGCATCTTGCCCGACTCGGTCCGCGGCAGCTGCTCGGTGAAGTCGAACCGTCCGGGTGTCTTGAACCCGGCCAGCGCGGCGCGGCAGTGCTCGGCCAGCCGCGCGGCGAGGGCGTCGTCACCCGGCACGCCGGGGACCGGCTGGACGACGGCGATCACCCGCTGGCCCCATTCGTCGTCCGGCTCGCCGATCACCGCCGCGTCGGCGACGTCCGGGTGCGAGAGCAGCCGCGCCTCGATCTCGGCCGGGTAGATGTTGACCCCGCCCGAAAGGATCAGGTCGGTCCGGCGGTCGAGCAGGAACACGCGGCCTTCGGCGTCGCGGTAGCCGAAGTCGCCCACCGTCAGGAATTCGCCCGATCGGGCGGCTGCCGTCTTCTCGGGATCGCCGAGGTAGTCGAGCGCGGTGTGCGCCGAGCTGAAGTAGATCGTGCCGGGCTCGCCCGTGGGCACTTCGGCGCCGTCGTCGTCGACGATCTTCAGCCGCACGCCGGTCAGCGCCCGGCCGACCGTGCCCGGTGCCTTCAGCCACTCCGAAGCGGTGACGCCGCAGATCAGGCCCTCCGACGCGCCGTAGTACTCGTGCACGACCGGGCCGAGCCACGCGATCATCCGCTCCTTGACCTCGGGCGGGCACGGCGCCGCGCCGTGGATCACGCTCACCAGGCTCGACAGGTCGTACCGCGCGCGGACGTCTTCGGGCAGCCGCAGCAGCCGGTGGAACATGGTCGGCACGAGGTGGGTGCTCGTCACCCGGTGGCGCTCGACCAGCCGCAAGGTCTCCTCGGCGTCGAACTTGTCCATCAGCACGGCGGAGTGCCCGAGGTGCATCGCGTTGACGGAGAACGAGCCGGGCGCGGCGTGGTAGAGCGGGCAGGCCACGAGGTGCACGCCCGGGCCCTCGTGGACGTCCATCATCGTGAGCAGATCGCGGTGGATGTCGTGCAGGGACGGCGGTTTCCCGCTGAGCGCCCGGCGGACGCCTTTGGGACGGCCGGTGGTGCCGGACGTGTAGAGCATCGTCTGCCCGGCCGTCCGCAGCTCCGGCGCGGTGGACGGCTCGTCCTCGCCCCAGGACGCGTAGTCCGCCCAGCCGTCCGCCGCGCCGACCGAAAAGCGTTCCACCGCAGCCAACGGCGGGCACGAACGCGCGATGTCCGCGTCCGCGACGACCACCCGTGCGCGGCTGTTTTCCACCACGTAGGCGATTTCCCCGGCGGAGGACCGGTAGTTGACCGGCGTGAAGTACATCCCCGCCTGCAGCGTGGCGAACAGCAGCTCGAAGTAGGGGAGTCCGTTGTGGATGATCGCGACGACGCCGTCGCCCTCGCGCAGGCCCAGCCGGTGCAGGGCGTGCGTCAGCCGGTTCGCCCGCGCGGCCAGCTCGCCGAAGGTCGCCGGCCGCCCGTCCGGGGCGAGCACCGCGAGCCGGTCCGGGTGCTGTGCGGCGACGTCGTAGAAGGTGCTCACGCACCGCACGCTACCGGGTACCGTGCGACGGATGGACGTGGACGTTTTCGGGCAGGTGCTCGGCGCGGTGCGGGACTTCGTGCGCAAGGAGGTCGTCCCCCGCGAGGCGGAGATCGACGAAACCGACGAAATCCCCGCCGGGATCCGGGAGAAGGCGGCGGAACTGGGCCTGTTCGGCTGGGCGCTGCCGGAGGAGTACGGCGGCCTCGGGCTCGGCATGGCCGAAGACGTCCGGCTGGCCATCGAGCTCGGCTGGACGACGCCGGCGTTCCGATCCCTGTTCGGCACCAACAACGGCATCGCGGGCCAGGCGATCGTGCACTACGGGACGCCGGACCAGCGCACCCGCTGGCTGCCCCGGCTCGCCGCCGGCCAGGCGATCGCGTCGTTCGCGCTCACCGAGGCCGAAGCCGGCTCCGACCCCAGCGGGCTCACCAGCCGCGCGGTCCGCGACGGCGACCGCTACCGGCTCTCGGGCACCAAGCGGTTCATCACCAACGCGCCGCTCGCCGAGGTCTTCGTCGTGTTCGCGCGCACCGAGCCGGACAGCGCCGGCAGCCGCGGCATCTCCGCCCTGCTGGTGCCCGCGGGCGCGCCCGGCGTCACCGTCGGCCCGCACGACGCCAAGATGGGCCAGGCCGGCGCGTGGACGTCGGAAGTGGTCTTCGACGACGTCGAGGTGTCGGCGGACGCGCTGGTCGGTGAGGCGGGCAAGGGCTTCGGCATCGCGATGGCCTCGCTCGCCCGCGGCCGGCTGCACATCGCGGCGCTGTGCGTCGGGATGGCGGAACGCGCGCTGGCCGAAGCCGTCGACTACGCGCGCACGGCCCGCCAAGGTGGTCACCCGATCGGGGAGTTCCAGCTGGTGCAGGCGCTGCTGGCGGAGTCGCACGCCGAGCTGGCGGCCGGGCGCGCGATGGTGCACGAAGCCGCCGCGAAGTACGACTCGGGTGAGGACCGCAAGCTCGGGCCGTCGTCGGCGAAGCTGTTCTGCACCGAGATGCTCGGCCGGGTCGCCGACCGCGCGGTGCAGGTGCACGGCGGGATGGGGTACGTCCGGGGCGTCACGGTCGAGCGGATCTACCGCGACGCGCGGCTGTTTCGGATCTACGAGGGCACCAGCGAGATCCAGAAGCTCGTGATCGCGCGGCAGCTGCTCAACGGCTGATCCGTGGGTCACGCCGGCTTGCGCTGGAGTTCACTCCAGCTCTTAGTGTCGCGGACATGACCACTGCACAGCACAAGATCGGCTCGGGCTTCGGCGCCACCAGCACGGCGTCCGACGTCCTGGCCGGCATCGACCTGACCGGCAAGCTCGCGATCGTCACCGGCGGCTACTCGGGCATCGGCCTCGAGACGACGCGCGCGCTGACGCGGGCGGGCGCGCACGTCGTCGTCCCGGCCCGCCGCCGCGCGACGGCGGAAGAAGCGTTGCGGGACTTGAAGAACGTCGAGATCGACGAGCTGGACCTCGGTGACCTCGACAGCGTCCGCGCGTTCGCCGGGCGGTTCGTCGCGTCCGGGCGCGGCATCGACATCTTCATCGGCAGCGCCGGGATCATGGCGGCGCCGGAGACGCGCGTCGGCCCGGGCTGGGAGGCGCAGTTCGCGACCAACCACCTCGGCCACTTCGCGCTGGTGAACCGGCTCTGGCCGGCGTTCGACCCGGGCGCCCGCGTCGTCTCGGTCTCCTCGCGCGGCCACCACTACGGTCCGGTCCGCTTCGACGACCTGGATTTCGAGCAGGGTTACGACAAGTGGCTCGCCTACGGCCAGGCGAAGACGGCGAACGTCCTCTTCGCGGTCCAGCTCGACAAGCTCGGCCAGGACCGCGGCGTCCGCGCGTTTTCCCTGCACCCGGGCCGGATCCTCACCGACCTCGTGCGGCACCTGGAGCGCCAGGAGCTGATCGACGCCGGCATGGTCGACGAGACCGGGCAGGTCACCGGCGGCGCCAAGACGCCCGAGGAGGGTGCGGCGACCCAGGTCTGGGCGGCGACGTCCCCGCAGCTCGACGGCATGGGTGGCGTCTACCTCGACGACTGCGACATCGCCGAGCCCGCCCCCGCGGACGGCACGCGAGCGGGCGTGCGCGACTACGCCGTCGACCCGGCGCTCGCCGAGCGGCTGTGGACGGTGTCGGCCGAACTGACCGGCGTCACCGCCTTCTAGAGCCGCTCGACCGCCTTCACCAGCAGCTCGATCTCGTCCTCGGTGTTGTAGTAGTGCACCGACGCGCGGACCAGGTCCGGCAGGTCGCGGGCGGTGAAGTCGAACTGCGCCGACGTGCGGGACGACACCGACGTGTTGATCCCCGCCGCCGACAGCCGCGTTTTGATGTCCGCGGCGGGGGTGCCCTCGACGCTGAACGTGACGATGCCGCACTTCTTCGCGCCGGCGTCGTGCACTCGCGCGCCGACGTCGGCGAGCCGCCCGCGCAGCGTCTCGGCCAGCGAGGCGACGCGGGCTTCGATGGCCGGCAGGCCCCACCCGAGCGCGTAGTCGATGGCCGCGCCGAGGCCGGACACCGCGGCGAAGTCCTTCTCCCAGACCTCGAAGCGCTTGGCGGTCGGGTCGACGACGTACTCCGCGGGCGACGTCCAGACCGCCGAGTGCAGGTCGAGCATCGCCGGCTCCAGCCGCTCGCGCAGCCGCGGGTGGACGTAGAGGAAACCGGTCCCGCGCGGGCCGCGCAGGTACTTGCGGCCGGTCACCGACAGCGCGTCGCACTTCAGGCGCGAGACGTCGAGGTCGACCTGGCCGGCGGACTGGCACGCGTCGAGCAGGAACGGGATCCCGGCGGCCCGCGCGACCTCGCCGATCGCCTCGGCCGGGTTGACCAGCCCGCCCTGGGTGGGCACGTGGCTGACGGCGATCAGCTTGACGTCGCCGTCGACCCGGCGGCGAAGGTCGTCCACGTCCAGCTGGCCGGACTCGTCGTCGCCGACCACCTCGACGACCGCGCCGGTGCGCCGGGCGACCTGCAGGTACGCGATCGCGTTGCTGGCGTACTCCGCGCTGGAGGTGAGGATCCGGTCGCCCGCGGCGAACGGCAGCGCGTAGAAGACGGCCTGCCAGGACCGCGTCGCGTTGTCGGTGACGGCGATGTCGTCGGGTTCGCCGCCGACCAGCCGCGCCGCCGACGCGTACACCGCCGCCAGCTGATCTTTGGTTTCGGCGGCCGCTTCGTACCCGCCGACCAGCGCTTCGTGACGCAGGTAGCCCACCACCGTGTCCGTCACGACGGCCGGGGGCAGGGCGGATCCGGCGTTGTTGAAGTGGACCACTTCCGCGCAGCCGGGGGTCTCACGGCGGGCGCGGTCGACATCGAAGCCGTCAAAGGTCATACCAACTGAATACAGTACGTCCCGATTGCATGCAATACTGCCCGGATGGCCCGCACTCCTTTGCGCAGCGATCTCATCGAGGAGATCACCACCCGCGTGCTCGACGGGCGGCTCGCCGCCGGCGCCCGCGTCAACGAGGTGCACCTGGCCCGCGAACTGGGCGTCAGCCGGACCCCGCTGCGGGAGGCGCTGATCGGGCTCGCCGGCCGCGGCCTGCTCGTCGCCGAGCCGGGTCGCGGGTTCCTCGTGCCGCCGTTCGACCCGGACGAGGCCCGCCGGCTCTACCCGCTGGTCGCCGAGCTGGAGGCGCTCGCCCTGCGCTGGACGTCGCCGCTGGAGCTCGCCGGGCTGCCCGACGCGCTCGACGTCGTCGCCGACGAGATGGCCGCGGCGCTGGACCGCGGCGCGGATCTGTCCGAAGTGGACGAACGGTGGCACGCGCTGCTGCTGTCCCGCTGCCCGAACCCGCACCTACTGCGGTTGATCGAGCAGACGAAGCCGCTGCTCAAGCGGTACGAATCGTGCTACTTCGGCGGGGCCGCCCGCGCCGGGGAGAGCATCGGCGAGCACCGCCGGATCGCCGCGGCACTGCGGGACGGCGACCTGCCGGCGGCGACCGCGGTGCTCGTCCGCAACTGGGTGAAAGCCTTGGCGTACCTGGGGAAGGACGAAAGATGATCATCGCGCACCTGAGCGACCTGCACCTCGACGGCGGACCGCGCGCGGAGGAACGCGTCGCGGCCGTGATGGCGTACCTGAACGGGCTGGCCGTCGCCGCGATCGTCGTCACCGGCGACATCGCCGACCACGGCGCGGCCTCGGAGTACGCGCGCGCCGCCGAACTGCTGAAGCACCCGGCGCCGGTGCTGGTCTGCCCCGGCAATCACGACGTCCGCGCGGAATTCCGGAAAGGCCTGCTCGACCTGCCCGCGTCCGACGGCCCGATCGACCTCGCCCGGGAGATCGACGGCGTGCTGTTCGCGATGTGCGACTCGACGATCCCCGGCCGCGGCTCGGGCTACCTCGCCGACGAGACCCTGGACTGGCTCGACGGTGTGCTGTCCGGCGGCGACGGCCCGGCGTTCGTCGCCTTCCACCACCCGCCGGTCGAGGTCGGCGTCCCGCTGGTGGACGGGATCCGGCAGTCGGGGGAGGAGCGGCTGGCGGCCGTGCTGGCCCGTCACCCGCGCGTGGCGGCCTTGCTCGCCGGCCACGTCCACACCGGCGCGTCGACGACGTTCGCCGGCGTGCCACTGCGGATCGCGCCCGGCGTGGTGTCGACGTCGCTGCTGCCCGCCGAGCCGGGCGGCGACCGGGGCTGGGACGAGGGCGGGCCGCTGGAGTACGACCGGCCGCCGTCGCTGCTGCTGCACGTGCTGCACGACGACGGCCGGGTGACCACGCACCACCGCGTGCTCACATACTGAGAATTCCCTCCCAAACGACGCATCTTTCCTAGGGAAAGTGACGCTTGGGGCCCCCGAAGCGCCACTTTCACGGGGAAAGTGGCGTCCTGGGGCTAGGGGGTGAACACCGGCAGCGTGATGCGGGACGGCCGGGCCGCGTCGTGGAAGATCTCGAAGCGGTTGGCCTTGCCGTCGACCGCCGCGGTGATCGGCTCGTCCGTACCGTGGTTGCGCGCGAAGCGGGGGAACGCGCCGCCCGCGATCTGGACGCGCAGCCGGTGGCCGCGGCGGAAGCGGTAGGCGGTCGGGTCGAGCGTGACCTCCGCCATCACCACGCCGCCGGTGTCCGCCTCGGGGACGCCCGGGCGCAGCCGGAGGATCCCGTCGGTGACGTTGCGCGAGACGCCGCCCGCGTCGACGTCGCAGAGCCGGACGTAGACGTCGGCGTGCCCGAGCTCGGTGCGCACGTGCACGGTCGCGGCCACGTCGCCGATGACGTCCAGGTCGGACGCCAGCGGTTCGCCGGTGAAGACCAGCACGTCCGGGCGGGCCTCGATCTCCTGGTTGTCCTTCTGCTTCCAGTCACCCGTCAGCAGCGGTCCGCCGACCGCCGGGGTCGGGTCCGCCGGGTCGTAGGTGAACGTCGTCGGCCGGGCCTCGTCGCCGCCCACTTCGCCGAGCCCGCCGATCGGCCGCAGGTGCGACGCCGTCGCGGTGGACGGCGGCGGCCACGTCTCGAAGTCCAGCCAGGTGTCCGCGCCCTGCAGGAAGATCCGGACCGGCGCGCGCTGCAGGAACGTGCGGTCGCCGAGCAGGTGGGCGCGCAGGAACCCGAGCTGGTCCTGGATCATCGGGCGCATGCTGGCCGGCTCGCCGTGCGCCCACGGGCCGACCGTGAGGCGCGGGGCCTTGCCCGCCTCGGCGAGCCGCCGGAAGTCCTGCAGCTGCCCGCGGATGAACAGGTCGTACCAGCCGGTGACCATCGACACCGGGACGTCGAGCTTCTCGACGTCGGCGCTGTGGTCGGACATCGCCCAGTAGGTGTCGTCCGGTACGAAGTGCTCGGTGATGTCCTGCAGGAACTTCACCGGCTTCCCGATCGCGGCGACGTCGGCGCCGCTGAGCGGCAGGTGCGCCATCGCGCGGCGCGTCTTGCGCGCCTGCAGCGGGTTCGGGAACGCGCCGAAGCGCTCTTCCTGGCGGCCGATCATCGCCGACCACGACACCATGTTGTCCGCCGCGAGCACGCCGCCCGGGTAGAACGTCGAGACGAACTCCGACGCCGTGACGCCGAGGCACATCGCGGCCAGCGGCGGGTCGAGGTACGGCCCGATCGCCCACTGCGTGTGCCCGAGGTAGCTGGCGCCCGCCATGGCGAGGTTGCCGTCGCACCACGGCTGCGCGCGCAGCCACTCGGCGGTGGCGATGCCGTCCTCGCGCTCGAGGTGGAACGGCCGGAACTCGCCGCCGGAGCCGAACGAGCCGCGGGTGCTCTGGATGACCGTCTGCAGCCCGTGCCGCGAGAACGTGTTCCCGAACAGCTTCGACAGGAGACCGGCGCGCCCGTACGGCGTGCGGATCAGCACCACCGGCGCCGGGGTGTCGCCCGCCGGGGCGTACCGGTCCGCGAGCAGCGTGACGCCGTCGGTCATCGGCACCGGCAGGTCGCGCGTGACGACCGGTTTCGGTCCTTCGGCGCGGGGGAGTCCGAGAGCTCTGTCGACAAGTCGGTCCAGCACGGGCACACGCCTTCCGAAGCGGAGTCATACCTTCCGGATCCGACGGTACCCGAGGTCGCGCGCCCGGCAACCGGAGCGACGGGGCTCAGTGGCTCCCCACGCCGAGTGCCCCGGCCAGGTTCCCGGTGACGCGCAGGTTCTCCGGCCCGGACGGGACGTCGATCCCGCACAGTCCCAGCGCCGCGGCCAGCACCGGCCGCCGGGCGCGGTCGCCGCCGTCGGCGATCTTGAACGCGATCGCCGTGCCGTCCGGCAGCGCCGCGACCTGGACGGCCTCGAAGCCGTCCTTCGCGATCAGCCCGGGCACGGCGCGCATCACGGCGGTGACGTCGCGGCGGCTGCCGCCGACCAGCTCGGGGTGCCGGCGGATCCCGTCGGCGACCAGGCCTTCGGGCGTTCCCGGCGCGGCCGCGGCGATCTTCGACACGGCCGTGGCGAGGCCGCGCAGCGTGGTCGCGAAGAGCGGCGCGCCGCAGCCGTCGACCGCCACCCGCAGGACCGCGCGTCCGGTCAGGTCCTCGACGGTGGCGGCGATCGCGCGCTGCAGCGGGTGCGCCGGATCGAGGTAGCCGTCGGTGCTCCAGCCGTTCAGCTCACAGGTCGCCAGCATCGCCGCGTGCTTGCCGGAGCAGTTGTGCGCGAGCCGGCTCGGGGCCCGCCCGGTCGCGACCCAGTGGTCGCGTTCGACCGGGTCGTACGGGAAGTCGGCAGGGTTGCCCAGCTCGTCCGGCGAGCGCTCGCCGAGCACCGCCGACGCGGCGTCGAGGTGCACCGGCTCGCCGGAGTGGCTGGCCGCCGCGATGGCGAACCCGGCGGCCGGCAGCCGCAGCCCGAGCCGGGCCATCGCCGTGGCCTGCAGCGGTTTCGCCGTCGACCGCGGGTACATCGGGGCGTCCGGGGCGCCGGCGCCGAACAACGTCGTGCCGTCCGGGGCGAGCACGATCACCGAGCCGTGGTGCCCGCCTTCGACCATGCCGTCGCGCACCAGCTCGACCAGGAGTTCGTGGTTCACAGCCCCGCCTTGTCGAACGCGCGCATGTCGATCCGCTTCCGCACCGCGAACCAGCCGGCGACCAGCGCGAGCGCGATCACGGGCAGCGCCAGGAGCGTGATCCGGCCGGTCTCGTCGAAGCCCATCAGCACCACGACGGCGGCGAGGAACACCAGCGTCACGATCTCGGTGTAGGGCGAGAACGGCAGCCGGAACGCCGGCCGTTCGAGCCCGTCCCGTTCGGTCTTGCGGACGAACAGGAGGTGGCAGAGCACGATGATGGCCCAGGTCGCGAGGATGCCGATCGCGGCGAAGTTCAGCACGATGTCGAAGGCCTCCTTCGGCACCAGGTAGTTCAGGCCCACGCCGAGCACGCAGACCGACGCCGTCAGCAGGATCCCGCCGTAGGGCACCTGGTTGCGGTTCATCACGCCGGTGAACTTCGGCGCGGAGCCGGCCGTGGCCATCGACCGCAGGATCCGGCCGGTCGAGTACAGCCCCGAATTGAGACTCGACAGCGCCGCGGTGAGCACGACCAGGTTCATCACGCTGTCCGCGGCCGGCACGCCCAGGTGCGACAGCACGGTGACGAACGGGCTCTGGTCCTTCGTGTAGGAGCTCCACGGCAGCAGCATCGCCAGCAGCACGACCGAGCCGACGTAGAACACCGCGATGCGCCACATGATGGAGTTGATCGCCTTCGGCATGATCTTCTCCGGGTTTTCGGTCTCGCCCGCGGCGACGCCGACCAGCTCGATCGACGCGTAGGCGAACACCACGCCCTGCACGATCAGCACCATCGGCAGCAGCCCGGCCGGGAAGATCCCGCCGTGCCCGGTGATCAGCTGCGGCCCGCCCGCGACGCCGTCGATCGGCGTGCGCGTCACCAGCAGCACGATCCCGATCACCATGAACAGCACCAGCGCGGCGACCTTGACGATGGCGAACCAGAACTCCATCTCGCCGAACAGCTTCACCGACACCAGGTTCAGCGTCAGCACGACGGCGAGCGCGATCAGCGCGAGCACCCACTGCGGGATCGGCGAGAAGAACGACCAGAAGTGCGCGTAGAGCGCGATGGCCGTGATGTCGGCGATGCCCGTGGTCGACCAGTTCAGGAAGTGCATCCAGCCGGCGACGTACGCGCCCTTCTCGCCCATGAACTCCCGCGCGTAGGAGACGAACGCGCCGCTCGAAGGCCGGTACAGGATGAGCTCGCCGAGCGCGCGGACCACGAAGAACGCGAAGAGGCCGCAGACGGCGTAGACGATCGCCAGCGCCGGCCCGGCCTGGGCGAGCCGGCCGCCCGCGCCGAGGAACAGGCCGGTGCCGATGGCCCCGCCGATCGCGATCATGTTCACGTGCCGCGGCTTCAGGGCCTTGCTGTAACCGGCGTCGCCCGCGTCGGTGGCGGTCTCCGGGGTGAGGGTCTGTTCGGTCAAGGTGCTACTCGTCCCCGTTCACGATGCTGGTCAAGGTGTTTTCGACGTGCCGCAGGTGGGCCGTCATGGCCTCGACCGCGGCGGCTTCCGAGCCCTCGGCGATCGCCGTGACGATCTCGCGGTGCTCGATGTTCGACCGGTGACGGCGGTCGCCGAGCTGGTTGAGGAAGGCGGATTGGCGGGCCAGCGCGTCCCGGATCTCCTCGATCACCTTCCCGAACACGGGGTTGCCCGACGCCTGGGCGATGGTGATGTGGAACAGCGAGTCCAGCGCGACCCACGCGGTGTTGTCGGTCTCGGCGGCCATCCGCTCGACGAGGTGGCCGAGCAGGTCGAGGTCGTCGGCGGAGCGCCGCAGCGCCGCGTACCCGGCGACCGGGATCTCGACGTGGCGGCGCACCTCGATCAGGTCGCGGGCCGAGTACGGCCCGAACACCGGGTGCTCGGCGGGCCCGGTCGCGGTGACGAAGGTGCCCTTGCCGGACTTCGACTCGGTGAGCCCGAGCGCCTGCAGCCCGCGCAGCGCCTCCCGGACCACCGAGCGGCTGACCTCGAACTCCTTGCCCAGCGCGGCCTCGGACGGGAGCTTGTCGCCGACGGCGTACTCGCCGCGTTCGATCTGACGGCGCAGGTGGGCCAGCACGGCTTCCATGGCGCTCACCCGCCGCGGACCGGCTGTCCGGCTGTCGGACAGGTTCATGGATCGGATGCTCGGTCCCGGCCGGGGCGGTGTCAACGCGGGACGACGCGCTTGTGGCTCACCTCACCGGTCACCGTGACAACCGGACAGAAGTTCACCAGGTCGTTGACGAGCGCAAACGGGTGACCGTAGCGTTGCGCAGCGTCAAGCTGACAACGTTGTCGCACGTCACCGGCGAAGGGCGGGCCATGGCCGCGCGGAAGATCCTGACCCTGCTCGGCGCGGTGGCCCTGGCGGCGACGGCGTTCGCGACGCCCGCCGCGGCCGGCGTCGAGCTGGTCGCCGACCCGGCGTCCTACGTCGATCCGCTGATCGGCAGCACCAACGCGGGCAACACCTACCCCGGCGCGACGACGCCGTTCGGGATGATCGCCTGGAGCCCGACCACGACGAAGGGGCTGCAGAACGGGACCGGTGCCGCCGGCGGCTACCAGTACGACGTCACGCGGGTGCGCGGCTTCAGCCTCACCCACCTCAACGGCACCGGCTGCACACCCGGCGCGTCCGGCGACGTGCCGATCATGCCGTTCCCCGGCGCCGTCCTGTCCTCGCCGTCGGCCGACCGCACCGACCAGGTCTTCGCCAGCGACTTCTCGCACGCCGACGAGACCGCCGAGCCGGGCCACTACGGCGTCGGCCTGGCCAACGGCGTCGGCGTAAACCTCACCACCACCGACCGGGCCGGGCTCGGCCGCTTCACCTTCCCCGCGGACAAGCCCGCGAACCTGCTCTTCCGGACGTCGAACTCGCTGCCGGGCAGCTCGAACGCCTCGATCAGCATCGACGCGGCGCACCGGCGGGTGACCGGCTCGGTCGACTCGGGCGGCTTCTGCGGCCGCACCACCGGCGGCGAGGAGAACCAGCGCTCCTACTACACGCTGCACTTCAGCGTCACCTTCGACCAGCCGATCACCGGCCAGGGCACCTGGGTCGACGGCACCCTGCGGCCCGGCACGAGCAGCGCGACCGGCGGCGAGGGCTTCACCGACGCCGCACGCGTCGGCAAGGGCTCGGGCGGCTACGTCGGCTTCGACGCGAGCAAGGGCCCGGTCACCGCGCGGATCGGCATCTCCTACGTCAGCGCCGCGAACGCCCAGCGCAACGCCGACGCGGAGGTACCGGCGAACCGGTCGTTCGACAGCGTTCGCGCGTCGGCCCGGAAGGCGTGGCAGGACCAGCTGACGAAGATCGAGCTCGGCGGCGGCACGCACGCGCAGCTCACGACGTTCTACACCGCGCTCTACCACGCGCTGCAGCAGCCGAGCCTCGCCAGCGACGTCACGGGGGAGTACCTCGGCAGCGACCGGAAGGTCCACCGGCTCGCGAAGGGCCAGCACGCGCAGTACGGCACGTTCTCCGGCTGGGACGTCTACCGGGGGCAGGTCCAGCTGCTCGCGTTCCTCGACCCGGCCCGGGCGGGCGACTACGCCCAATCCCTCTACAACTTCGCCGGGCAGAACGGCGGGGAATGGGATCGGTGGCTGCACAACAACGGCGGCACGCACGTGATGTCCGGCGACCCGTCGGCGCCGGCGCTGGCCGGGATGTACGCCTTCGGCGCCCGCGGCTTCGACGTCCAAGGCGCCTTCGGCTCGCTGGCCCGCGCGGCCACCGTGCCGACCGCGAACGACACCCGCGACGCCGGCTGCCCGATCCAGTGCATCGGCCAGCGGCCGGGCCTGGCCGACTACCTGAAGCTGCACTACGCGCCGGACGACGCCTGCCACTGCTGGGGCTCGGCCGCCGAGACGCTCGAAGACTCCGTCGCCGACTTCGCGTTGTCGGACTGGGCGTCCCGCATCGGCCGTGACCCTTCCGCGTTCCTCGCGCGCTCCGGTTACTGGCGCAACCTGGTCAACCCGCGGGCGAGCGCGGACGGCCCGTACGTCCAGGCCCGCAAGGCCGACGGCTCGTGGGTGACGCCGTTCCAGCCGTCGACCGACACCGGCTTCGTCGAGGGCAGTAGCGCGCAGTACACGTGGATGGCCTCGCACGACGTCGCCGGCGTGGTCGGCGGCCTGGGTGGTGCGCCCGCCGCGCTGAAGCGCCTCGACGGCTTCTTCCACGACGCGGCCGGCGACTGGGCGCTGTCGGGTGCCGACGACGTCCACTACAACCCGGGCAACGAGCCGGACATCAACGCGCCCTGGCTGTACGACTACCTCGGCCGGCCGTGGCAGACGCAGCAGACGGTCCGCCGGATCGTGAACACGATCTACGGCCCGGGCACCGGCGGCCTGCCCGGCAACGACGACCTCGGCACCATGTCGGCGTGGTACGTCTTCGCCACGCTCGGCATGTTCCCGCAGGTCCCGAGCCGCGCGGACCTCGTGCTGGCGTCCCCGCTGTTCCCGCGCGCGGTCGTCCACCGCGGCAACGGCGCGACGATCACGGTCGAGGCCCCGCGCGCCTCGGCGGACACGTACTACGTCCAGGGCGTGCGCGTGAACGGCTCGCCGACGTCCAAGCCGTGGGTGGCGGAGTCGTTCGTCGCGAACGGCGGCACGATCACCTACGACCTGTCCACGACGCCGAACCCGTCGTGGGGCACGGCGCCCGCGGACGCCCCGCCGCAGGCCGCGCTCCCGGCGTTTCACCCGGACGTGGCCGCCCCGGGCGTCACGCCCAAGCCGTTCCGACCCCTCGTCACCCCCGCCGGCTGACGCTCCGGGTGACCGCCCGGCAGCACCGCGTGCCGTGATCATCACCGCCCGAAGCGGTGGCGCGTCGCACCGCCCGAACGGCTCCGGCGAGGAGCAGAATCGAGCGCGGCGAGCACCTGCGCGGGCCACTCGAGCCACGGGTTAGGGTGAGTGACCCGCGCGCAGCCGGTCCCACCGATCTAGGGGAGGTTTTCGCTGGTGTCGAACGATTCCTTCGTCCACCTGCACGTCCACACCGAGTACTCGATGCTCGACGGTGCGGCGAAGATCGCTCCCCTCTTCGCGGAGGCGGCGCGCCTCGGCATGCCCGCGGTCGGCATGACCGACCACGGCAACATGTACGGCGGCGACGAGTTCTACCAACAGTCGAAGAAACACGGCATCAAGCCGATCATCGGCATCGAGGCCTACGTCGCGCCGGAGAGCCGCTTCCACAAGAAGCCGGTCTTCTGGGGACAGCAGAACCAGCGCGGATCCGACGAGCTGGGTGAGGGCGGCGACGTCTCGGGCGCCGGCGCGTACACCCACATGACGATGCTCGCGCAGAACGCCACCGGCCTGCGGAACCTGTTCAAGCTGTCCTCGCTGGCCAGCATGCAGGGTTACTACCGCAAGCCCCGGATGGACCGCGAGCTGATCTCGGAGAACCACTCCGGGATCATCGCGACCACCGGCTGCCCGTCGGGCGAGGTGCAGACCCGGCTGCGGCTGGGCCAGAAGGAAGCGGCGATCCAGGCCGCGTCCGACTACAAGGACATCTTCGGCGCCGACAACTTCTTCCTCGAGCTGATGGACCACGGACTGCCGATCGAGCGGTCGGTCCGCGAGGGCCTCCTCGAGGTCGGCCGGCTGCTCGACCTCAAGCCGATCGCGACGAACGACTCGCACTACGTCACCAAGGACCAGGCCGACACGCACTCGGCGCTGCTGTGCGTCCAGGCCGGCAAGACCCTCAACGACCCGACCCGGTTCAAGTTCGACGGTGACGGCTACTACCTCAAGGCCGCCGCCGAGATGCGCGAGTACTGGGACAAGGAAGTCCCCGGCGCGTCGGACAACACGCTGCTGATCGCCGAGCGCATCGAGTCCTACGAGGACGTCTACTCGCACAAGGACCGGCTGCCGTTCTTCGAGGTGCCCGAGGGCTACGACCAGGGCGGCTGGCTGCGCGAAGAGGTCGCGAAGGGCCTGGCCTGGCGGTTCCCCGCCGGTCCGCCCGAGGGCTACGACGAGCGGATCGAGAAGGAGCTCGACGTCATCATCGGGAAGGGCTTCCCGGCCTACTTCCTGATCGTCGCCGACCTCATCAGCTACGCCCGCCGCGTCGGCATCCGCGTCGGCCCCGGCCGTGGTTCGGCCGCCGGTTCGCTGGTCGCGTACGTGCTCGGTATCACCAACCTGGACCCGATCCCGCAGAAGCTGCTGTTCGAGCGGTTCCTGAACCCCGAGCGCGTCTCGATGCCCGACATCGACATCGACTTCGACGACCGCCGCCGCGGCGAGATGATCCGGTACGCGACCGACAAGTACGGCGTCGACAAGGTCGCCCAGGTCATCACCTTCGGCACCATTAAGACCAAAGCGGCGATCAAGGACTCGGCGCGGGTCCACTTCGGCCAGCCGGGGTACGCGATCGCGGACAAGATCTCCAAGGCGCTGCCGCCGCCGATCATGGCGAAGGACATCCCGCTCTCGGGCATCGTCGACAGCAAGCACGAGCGCTTCGGCGAGGCCGCCGAGGTCCGCGCGCTGGTCGAGACGGACGAAGAGTGCAAGACGATCTTCGACACCGCCCGCGGTCTCGAGGGCCTGATCCGCAACGCGGGCGTGCACGCCTGCGCGGTCATCATGTCGTGCGACCCGCTGACCGACGCGATCCCGCTCTGGCAGCGGGACGACGGCTCGATCATCACCGGCTGGGACTACCCGTCGTGCGAGGCCATCGGCCTGCTGAAGATGGACTTCCTGGGCCTGCGGAACCTGACGGTCATCGGTGACGCGATCGACAACATCAAGACCAACCGCGGGATCGACATCGACCTCGACACCCTGGGCGTCGAGGACAAGGAGACCTACAAACTGCTCGCCCGCGGCGACACGCTCGGCGTGTTCCAGCTGGACGGCGGGCCCATGCGCGACCTGCTCCGCCGCATGGAGCCCACGGTGTTCGACGACATCGTCGCGGTCGGCGCGCTCTACCGCCCCGGTCCGATGGGCATGAACGCGCACAACGACTACGCCGACCGCAAGAACAACCGGCAGAAGGTCAAGCCGATCCACCCGGAGCTCGACGAGCCGCTGCGGGAGATCCTGGCCGACACCTACGGCCTGATCGTGTACCAAGAGCAGATCATGCACATCGGCCAGAAGGTGGCCGGGTACACGATGGGGCGCGCGGACGTGCTCCGCCGCGCGATGGGCAAGAAGAAGAAGGAAGTCCTCGACCTCGAGTACGACGGCTTCGAGGCCGGCATGAAGGCCAGCCCGCTGCTCGACGGCGGGTTCTCCGCCGAGGCCGTCAAGGCGCTCTGGGACACGATCCTCCCGTTCGCCGGGTACGCGTTCAACAAGAGCCACGCGGCCGCGTACGGCCTGATCTCCTACTGGACCGCCTACCTGAAGGCTAACTTCACGCCGGAGTACATGGCCGCGCTGCTCACGTCGGTCGGCGACAACAAGGACAAGTCGGCGGTCTACCTCTCCGAGTGCCGCCGGCTCGGCATCAAGGTGCTGCCGCCGGACGTCAACGAGTCGGCCCTGCGGTTCGCGGCCGTCGGGGAGGACATCCGCTTCGGCATGGGCGCGGTCCGCAACGTCGGCGCGAACGTCGTCGAGTCGATCATCAAGACCCGCGCGGAGAAGGGCAAGTACTCCACCTTCACCGACTTCCTCGACAAGTCCGAGCTCGTGGTCTGCAACAAGCGGGTCATCGAGTCGCTGATCAAGGCGGGCGGGTTCGACTCGCTCGGCTACACGCGGCTCTCGATGATCCAGGTCCACGAAGACGCGGTCGAAGCCGTCGTCCCGCTCAAGCGCCAGGAGGCGATGGGCCAGTTCGACCTGTTCGGCTTCGGCGGGGAAGACGGGGATGACAGCGCCGCAGCGGTTTCTTCGTCGCCGCTCGCGCACCTGAAGTTCGGCGAGGAGGAGTACCCGCGCAAGCAGCTGCTCGCCTACGAGCGCGAGATGCTCGGCCTGTACGTCTCGGCCCACCCGCTGGACGGCGCCGAGCGGATCCTGCGCAAGCACGCCCCGAAGCCGATCGCCGGCATCCTCGCCGACCCGCCCAAGGAGGGCGAGCTCGTCATCTCCGGGCTGATCACGTCGCTCGAGCGACGGGTCAACAAGAAGGGCGAGCCCTGGGCGATCTGCACCGTCGAGGACATGGACGCCTCGCTCGAGGTGCTCTTCTTCCCGAAGTCGTACGCGCTGTTCTCGAGTGAGCTGATCGAGGACAACGCGGTGCTGGTCAAGGGCCGCGTCAACTGGCGCGAAGACAAGATGTCCATCTTCGGCGGCGGCCTCGCGACGCTGGACCTGTCCGAGGTCGGCACGGGCAACGGCGACGACGAACCGCCGCTGGTCCTGCTGGCCGCGGCGGAGAAGATCGACCAGTCGGTGGTGAGCGAGCTGCGCTCCACGCTGCTCGCGCACAAGGGCGAGACGATGGTCCACCTCAAGCTGGTGGGGCGGAACCAGACGGTGTTCGCGCTCAACGACTACCCGGTCAAGGTCAGCTCGATGCTGATCGGCGAGCTCAAGGGCATCCGCGGGATCACCGCGTCCACCTGAGCAGGGCTTGCGACAGGGCCGGACCCGCGGGCACAACGCGCGCGGATCCGGCCCTTCGTGTTTGCTGGACGGGATGACTTCGTACGAACCCGATCCCCGCCGCTGGAAAGCGCTGGCCGTCTCCCTGACGGCCGGGTTCATGGGCCTGCTCGACGTCAGCATCGTCAACGTCGCGCTGCCGTCGATCCAGCGTGACCTGGGCGCGAGCGCCGGCGGGATCCGCTGGGTCGTCTCGGGCTACGCGCTGGCGTTCGGCCTGGTCCTGGTCACCGGCGGCCGCCTCGGCGACGCGTTCGGCCGCCGGAAGATGTTCCTCGGCGCCCTCGCGGCGTTCGTCGCCACCAGTGCCCTGGCCGGTGCGGCCCCGAACGAGACGACGCTGGTGCTCGCCCGGCTCGCCCAGGGCATCGCGGCGGGCATGCTCACCCCGCAGAACACCGGCCTGATCCAGGACCTCTTCCGCGGTCCCGAGCGCGGCCGCGCGTTCGGTGTGTTCGGCGCCGTCGTCGGCATCTCGACGGCGGTCGGCCCGATCCTCGGCGGCGTGATCCTCGCCGTCTTCGGTGATCCGGACGGCTGGCGCTGGGTGTTCTACGTCAACGTCCCGATCGGCGTGCTCGCCTTCGGCCTGGCGCTGCGGCTGCTGCCGCGCAGCGGGAAGAGCGAGCTCCGGCTGCGCTCGGCGATCGACTTCGTCGGGATCCTGCTGCTCGCCGTCGCGGTCCTCGGCGTGCTGCTCCCGGTGGTGGAGTCCGACAACGGCGGCCCGGCCCGGCTGTGGTGGATGTTCGTCGTCGCGCTCGTCTTCGGCGCCGCCTTCGTGCGCTGGGAGCACTCGCTGGTCCGGCGCGGCCGGTCGCCGCTGCTGGACACCCGGCTGTTCACCGGCACCCCGGGTTACGCCACGGGTGCCGCCGTGGGCGCGCTCTACTTCTGCGGGTTCGCCGGGATCTGGCTGGTCTTCGCGATGTTCTTCCAGCAGGGCCTCGGCTACACCCCGCTGCAGTCCGGGCTGTCGGTGACGCCGTTCGCGCTCGGCTCGGCGGTGGCCGCGGCCGTCGCCGGGCGGCTGGTGCCGCGCTTCGGACGCAAGCTCACCGTCACCGGACTGGTACTGGTCGCCCTCGGCCTGCTGGTCGTCGCGCTGCTGGCCCAACTGGTCCCGCCCGCGTCCGCGGGATGGGCGTTCGCGGTGCCGCTGGTGCTGGCCGGGGTCGGCGGCGGCATGGTGATCTCGCCGAACACGACGTTGACCCTGGAGTGCGTCCCGGTCCGGATGGCCGGCGTCGCGGGCGGCGCGCTGCAGACCGGGCAGCGGATCGGCACGGCGATCGGCACTGCCGTGCTCGCGTCGGTCTTCGGCGCGGTCGTCGGGACGGCGGGGGACTACCAGGTGGCGCTCACCGTCGCCCTCTGTTGCGCGGCCGTCCTGACGTGCGGCGCGCTGGGTCTCGCCGTGGCCGAACTGAGGGCGCGGAGACACCGTGCGCAGCTTTCCGGGCCGGATCGGGCGGCTCGCGAGGCCGAAACGTCCGCCGCGGACGTCCATCGGGGCTGAGACACTACTTTCCGCAGATTCGCGATGCTCCAAACGAGTGACCCGCGCGGAAAGGCACTGGTGCTACGCAGAGCAACCGGGTAGATCTTATGGAGCCTTCACTGCGCGGCTTCGGCTACCGACAGTGGCAATCGGTCGG